>CAYSOI010000434.1:0-3984 GCA_964432425.1 uncultured Opitutales bacterium
ATTCATTGAAGTCAACCTGGATGGCTGGGACACCCATGTCGCCAACTTTGAACGTGTCCCGGAAAGATGTTCTCACTTGGACAAAGGGATGGCTGCTCTTCTGGCAGATTTGGAATCCAGAGGACTTCTGGAAGACACCCTCGTGGTTCTCGCTACCGAGTTTGGCCGCACTCCGGAAATCAACGTAAACAAAGGTCGAGACCATTTCCCCAAAGCCTTCTCTGCAGTACTTGCCGGAGGTGGAATTAAAGGAGGGTCAACCTACGGCAAAACAGACAAGAACGCCACCAACATCCTCGAAAACCCCATTCGACCAAAAGATCTGAACGCCACCATTGCCTACGCACTTGGCTTGCCTCTGGAAAAAACAATCTACAGCCCCAACAAACGCCCCTTCACCGTGGCGAACAAAGGCAAGCCCATCCTAGAGTTATTTGCCTAGTGCAACGCCTCAATAAACTTGTGCTAGAATACACTTCTTAAGTTATTCAATGAACTAGCAACCACACCGACTTTCCATCATGCACATTACCAGAAAAACTCCTCTTTCCCGCCGAACCATTTTAAAATCAGGGGCAACTTGCCTCGCACTCCCGATGCTGGATGCGATGTCAACTGGGGTTCATGCAAAATCCGGTGCGGCCAAATCGCCTCCTCGGATGGTTCTGCTTCATCGTGGTCTGGGAACTTACCATCCTTACCTGACTCCAAAGACAACAGGGAAAGATTACGAGGCTCCGCGTTATCTGAAGCCTCTGGAGAGACACCGGAAGGATTTTACACTTTTCTCGGGAATTTCCCATTTGGGCTACCCTAATTCTCACACGACCTCAGCCGCCATCTTTACCGGAGTTGGGCCAGATGGAGTCAAGCGTGGTGACGACATTCACAACACCATTTCCCTGGACCAGACAGTCGCCTCCGTAGTGGGCGGTGAAACCCGTGTTCGCAGTCTGACTTTAAATTCCTCCAATGGTGCCGCCTCCCTTTCCTGGAATAGCAAAGGTGTCCCCTTGCCCACCATCCGTGGTCGCAAAGATGTTTTTCGCCGCTTGTTCATTGATGGAACTCCAGACGAGATTGAACGGGAACTCGACCGTCTGGCTCATGGAAACAGCATTCTGGACAATATGAAAGGCCAGTTGAAAAGCTTGCAACGCCAACTCGGAGCTGCGGACCGTGAGCGTCTTGAAATCATGCAGACTTCCATCCGCGAAGCCGAGCAATTGCTGCAGCAAGAAAAGGCTTGGGTCAAAAAACCGAAACCTGTGGTGGAGGAAAAGGAAAGTGATTACAGCCGCAAACAAAGCAACTGGGTCGCAGAGGACAGTCGGTGGTACAACTTGATTCGGCTGGCTCTGCAGACGGACTCCACCCGAGTGATTGTGTTCGGAATTGGGGAACACAATCCAACCGGCGTGGATGGATTGGACATTGGGCATCACGATGCCTCCCACCATGGCAAAAACCCTGACAAGATTGAGCAATTGGCCCGGTATGAAGTGAAGGATTATGAAAACTTCGCTACCTTTCTGGATTTGCTGAAGGAAACGAAAGAGACAGAAGGCAGTCTGCTGGATCACACCCAGGTTCTTCTGGCCAGTAACCTTGGCGACGCTTCCGCTCACGCTTCCAATAACTTGCCTATTTTCCTCGCTGGTGGAGGCTTCAAGCATGAAGGACATGTGATGCTCAATGAGGAGAAGAATGTGCCGCTATCCAATCTCTACGTTCGGATGCTGCAAAAGTTTGGAATCGAAAGCGATACCTTTGGCAGCAGTACCAGCGTGATGAGTGAATTCGGGTGATCAGCATTACAGGCATGAGATTTCTCACTTTTTTCCCTACACTCCTTTTCCTAGTTACCGCCTCTTTAATTTGTGAGGCTGCCAATCCAGTCGCTTTCTTTGAAAAGCACTGCATGGATTGCCACGATGATGACACCCGAAAAGGCAGTCTTTCTCTGGAATCTTTGTCCAAGGATTATGCTCACAAGGATCATCACGAAACCTGGGTTCGGATTCATGACCGGATCCAATCCGGTGAAATGCCTCCGAAAGATAAAAAGCAACCGACTACAGCGGAACGTAATGCCTTTCTGAAGACCCTAGATGATCAACTGCACAAGGCTTCCCGGAAGATGAACGAAGGTGGCCGAGTGACGATTCGCAGGTTGAGTCGCATCGAGTATGAAAACACGTTGCATGACCTGCTCGACATTGCGGTGGAGCTGAAGTCCGGCCTTCCAGAGGACAATCTAGTGCATGGTTTTGACAATATCAGCAGTGGTCTCGAAACGTCCTCCACTCACTTGGTTCGCTATCAGGAAGCTGCCGACAAAGCCCTATCCTCCTTCTTTGCCCAACCTTTCCCGGACCAGGAAGCGAAAACCATTAAACTCACCGGCAAGGAATGGTTCGAAAGTGTGCCGAAAGTTTACCACAAAAACATCGTGCCCTACACCTATGTGGACGGCGACAACTTCGTTTACCGGGCAGAACTTTGGGGGGACAACAGCATTCGTACTCCGCTGACCAAACTTCCGGGAAGATATCAGTTCCGTTGTTCAGTCCGGGCCAAAAACAGCAAGGGGGAACCTATACCTTTTCATGTTGCCAAAGTGAGGGTCGATCGTTTCGGGCGTCAGGATCTCCTGCACATGCTGGGGATCTATGATGGTGTGGAAAATCAAACCAGTGTCATCGAAATGGAAGTCGATCTGCCAGCCAATGAAAGCATCTATGTTTCGCCGTATCGCCTGAAGCACTTTCGGTATGATTTCGGGATCAAGCCTATCCCCGAGGATCATGATGGACCGGAGTTTGTGGTGGAGTGGATTGAGTTGAAAGGTCCATTGGGTTTGGGCAAAGCTCGGGAACAATTTGTTGGAGATTTGGAACGAGTCCCGCATCGGTATGTGGAGCAAGTCATGACAGGAAACCGAAAGGGACTATCAGACTGGACGAGATGGCACAGAAATGAATTCCAGAAACCACACAACCGACTCAGGTTCATCAGCAAGAATCCCAAGGAAGCTGCGGCGAGTCGGATTGCGGCCTTTCTCCCCAAAGCCATCCGCCGGAAACCTTCGGAGGAGTTGCAGCAATTTTATGTAAATCGGGCCAACCAGTTTCTGGATCAGGAGATGCCTCTGGACGAAGTGCTCTACAAGATCTACAAAGAGATTCTGTGTTCTGTGGATTTCCTGTTTCGAATTGAAAAACCAGGCAAACTCGACAGCTATGCATTGGCTTCCCGGCTGTCCTACATGCTGTGGAATTCTATGCCGGATGATGAACTTCTGGACTTGGCCGATTCAGGGAAGTTGGTCAAACCCGAGGTTCTCCGAGCTCAGGCAAACCGGATGATCAATCACTGGAAAGCCAAACGGTTCCTCCAGCATTTCCCGGACCGGTGGCTGAACCTTGGAGAATTCCAGGAAATGAAACCCGACAAGCTTTACGGCGAGTGGGATGAAGACCTGGCCTGGTCCATGCCTCTGGAGACCCGAATGTTCTTCAAGGAAATGCTGCACAAGAATCGCCCGGTCCATGAGTTTGTTCACTCTGACTGGAGTTTTCTGAATGAACGGATGGCTCTACACTACGGAATTGATGGCGTGGAAGGCATGACCATGCGAAAGATGAAGTTGCCCCCGGAGGCTCATCGAGGTGGAGTCATTACGCATGGCAGCCTTCTCAAGCTGACCACCAATGCGACCTACACGTCCCCAATCAAAAGAGGAGTCTGGTTACTGGAAAGAATCCTGGGAACTCCACCGCACCCCCCACCTCCTGATGTTGCCGCCATTGAGCCAGACATCCGTGGAGCGGTCACCATTCGTGAACAAATGCTGGCCCATCAGGCTCAACCCGTCTGTGCAAGTTGTCACAGAAAGATCGACCCGCCAGGATTCGCTTTGGAAAACTTCGATGTTCTGGGCGGTTGGCGTGAACGTTATCGAGTGGCCAGAGGCGGCGAAGG
>CAYSOI010000435.1:0-3982 GCA_964432425.1 uncultured Opitutales bacterium
GAGCCCAACACCACAACACCACCGACCTCTTCCCCGACTCCTGGACCCCCATCCCGGGAAAAGGGTCCTGAAAACCTTGGCACCCGTTGCGAAACATTGGCTCGGGATTTCATCTGCAAACCATCCGCAGCCCCCTGTTGGGAAAAAGTAGTGCAGCGACAAATCCTCCAAGCAACCAAGACCTTCTTCCAGTAACCATATTTATCGGCTTAGGAGTTGCTGGGGCATAAGTCAGAGAAGATGACTTGGATCTATACCCATGAAATCAAGAAGCCGCTCGGGTTTGTGAGTCAGTTGGATTGTTTATGAGAAGGTTCTAATCCAGGGGGACTTCCTGGAACTTGAAGCCTTCGAGTTGGTTAAGGTATTCTTTGTGAAAGACGCCGCCAAGGAGGGTTCCATCACCTTTATCTAAAACTCCAAGAGCATATTCTTCGATGAAGCGTGGGTCGCGGCGTAGTCCTTTGAAGGGATCGGTTTCGGGGGAGGCGATAGACTTGGCTTTTTGTTTTTTTCGGCCTTGGATGATTTCCTGCACACCGGTGGAGATGTAGGGGAGGAATATGTCTGGAGTGACCTTCCAGAACACATCTTTGTTGAATGCAGCGTGGTTTTTCTGCCCTTTTTTGTCACCGGGGGAATGGGCCATGGCTGAGAAGTTCAGACCCATTAGGTCCCAGACAACCCCTTTGTATTCAAAGGCAATGGCCCCGGCCGACAAAACCCCGATGGAGGGGGCTTCAGATTCAGGAAACCATTCATTGAGAAGTTGACCGATCCGGGTGTCTTTCTCTACGATCCGGTATTCGGAAGCAATACGGCTTTCAGGGGTCAAGCTGAGCCAGGATTCTCGGCAACTCAGACCGATGAAGACTCCAACGAGTAGGATTCCTGCTTGTTTGCGGCCAGTAGAGGCAGCATACTTTTTCCAGAGCCAGTGAAAGCAAGGTATGGGCAAGAGAACCCAGAATACCTGAAAGATCCGGTACATGGCGAAGTGATCGCCTCCAACCAGTGGAGCGACCACAAGTCCACCAATCAGGAATCCACAAAGCACTCCGAGGGTGACGACTCCCCTATCCCCGGTTTGGCCATTACGTAAGCGATTCCAGATCACTTTCACTCCGGCCAGAAAGCCCATTAATACGGCGGCACAACAAATCGGAACTCCGAAATGCCATTTGCCAAACCCGATTAAGTATTTCACGCCTTCAAGGAAGTTGTACCATCGGTCTGGAGAGACTTTGGCGTAGTAGGTGTTGGGTAAGGGATAGCCAAAGTATTTCAGGCGAAAGCCCACTAATGCCGCAAGTATCAGTGCTAAAACTGCTCCCGGAATCATCACATCTCGAATTCCTTTTGGTATCGTTTGCCCACAACACCATCGCCCCACTCCCAAGCCGAGCATCAGGAGACAAACCCAGTACATACCTTCGGGGCGACATAGGACCAATAAGCCCATCAAGCCCCCCAGTCCGGCTAACTCTTTGAGTGAGAGGGGTTTGGAATGAATGAGTTGCAATGCCCAGAGGACGCACCCCATAAGGAGTAGCTCCCACAAGCCGTTCTCCATCAGTGTGGTCGTACTCCAGATCACAAATCCAGGAGAAGCCAGGGCCCAGACGCCCATCCACAAACCGATCACTTTCCAGTAATGGTCTGGGGGAGATTTGTCGATGTCTCCCTGAAGAAAACTCAATCTCTGCAGAACATGTAGGCCCAGGACCAGGCATAAGCTGCAGAAACCGACACAGATGGCCATCAATTCCCAGCTGAACTGTCCAAAGAGCTTCCAAACTCCAGATAAGACCAAGACCCAGAGCATGGAGGAAAAGCCCTCCACTCTTTCGCCGCCGATGTTGTAAACAAACCCATGTCCTTCAGCAAAGTTTCGGGCATAGACAAAGAAAATGTAGGCATCATCAATGCCCGGAACTTCCAGCCCCAAACTTTTCAATGCCCAGACTCCCAGCAAAAAGAAACCAACCCCATACCCAATCCATAATAGCAATGCGGATCTTGTGCTCATGCAGTGTCGTCTAATTCACCAAATCCAAATTTGCCCAGGGATTACCGCAAATCAAGCCTGCTTTGAGGCCACCGGATTGATAGTTTAACGTCTTGGAATAGTCAGGCTCTCCGGATACACGGTCAAAAAAGTTTACGCTGAGTAAGTAGCGGGTCACCAATGGCTCGGTAAACCCAAGGTATCCTTCCCGGTATCCGGAACTGAGCAACCATCCATCAAATAGTCCATAGACAGGCAGAAACAAAGCACATTTTACCAGGCGGCCCTTAACGTACCAGTCCATCATACCTTGGTACTCTTCTGCAAAAAGCTTCAATCCTGCAGGGTCATGCTTCACATAGTCGAGCCTTCTCTTGAGAATCGCTATTACGACTTCTCGGCAGTCCTGTTTGCCCAATTTCATTTTCCACCACCAGCCGATCCACAGGAAAGCTCCTGTCAGAATTAATACACATCCCACTATGACAAAACGTCGGCGACTCATTACTTCGATTCCTTCTCAAGCATAAAAACGGTCCGCCGCCAACAAAGAAAGGGCAGATAAGGTAAGCGTGGGATTGGCGGGGGAGGCAGTCGGGAAAGTGCTGGCACCCAGCACGAGCAGGTTTCTGACCTGATGATGCACCAAACCTGGGTCCACTACGCTATGCTCAGGGTCTTCCCCCATGATGGTTGTGCACATGTTGTGGCTAACTGTAGCCTCTGGTAACTCCGGTACATAAAGCTTTTCGACAGGCAAGGGTCTCGAAAATTCTTCCGCAAGTTCTTTCACCTTTCTCAAGCTTTTGAGGGCATATTCCGTGTCCCCTTTCCAATCAATTACTGGCCG
The DNA here is from genome assembly GCA_964432425.1 of uncultured Opitutales bacterium. Taxonomy (GTDB): domain Bacteria; phylum Verrucomicrobiota; class Verrucomicrobiia; order Opitutales; family JABJCN01; genus JAYPDO01. The sequence goes on from CAYSOI010000435.1 coordinate 2,859, forward strand.
AACTTTATCTTTGGTATCTGAGGAGACTGCGCTATTGGGGTCCAAAAGGTTTTCAAAAGAATAGGTCATTTCAATCCGTTGCCTCCAACGGCCTTTTTCGTGCCTTAAGCGGGGGATATTGCGGGTCTCGATCAGGGCTCCAGCCCGATCACGCCGATGCTCACCATCGTAATGGAGATACCCATGTCCTGTGAAACTGGTGCTGCCTTGAAAATTGTCGACACCATCAAGGTCTGCAGTGACGGTAATGGATAACTGTTCACAGAGATTCTTGCCCAAGAGGTCGTGTTTTAATCCGGATTTCTGCAATAGGAAGGGATTGAAGATGGCATTGGCACCCAGTCCGACTGTTTCGGCTTTTGCCTCGATCTCATGACCTCCTTTCACATACCGCACCCCCCTGGCCATGCCTCCTTCGAGGATGACCTCCAAGGCTCGGGCTCCGAGCTGAAGCTCCACTCGAGAATCTTGGTATAGCCACCCCAATTCATTCTCCACAGTAAATTTTGAGTTGATTGGGCAAAGGCGGCATGTCCCTGTCGCACAACAGGGCCCCCGCCGCTTAGTCGCCACTCTGGCTCTTGCCGATGGCTGTACATAAAATCCATCAGGGAAAGCTTTTTTGAGAATTTTGTCGGGATCAGTGAGGTTATGCGGGGGTTGCGGATAGGGTCGACTCCGTTCAAAGGGGCTGTCTTCAGGTCCGGAAACCGCCATAACTTCCTCCACGTCGCAGTAATATTCTTCCAGATCATCATAGCTGATAGGCCAGTCCAACCCCACCCCATATCTTGTTTTTAATTCAAAGTCTGCCGGCAGCATTCTAGGAGTGCAAGCCCACCAGCACTTGGAACTACCTCCGAATCCAGGGCTGTATACCCATGGTTTTTTCGGTGTCTTGTTGACATAGGTTTCCGAATAGGGGGTGCTGGAGTTCCTACCATTTGCCAATTGCCAATGATGCGGGTCTCTGGCCCCTGCCTCCAATACCAGTACTTTTGCATCTTGGCCTAAATGCTTCAATACACGTAGTAAGAAAAAGGATGAGGCAAACCCACTCCCCACCAGAATTAAATCATAGCTAGCAACCGCCATAAAAAGAAGATTGCAGATGCCTTCACTGG
>CAYSOI010000436.1:0-3979 GCA_964432425.1 uncultured Opitutales bacterium
GGGAAAAGCCATCGCCGACAATGTCAACCAAGGGAAGTGCAGGATGAGGCCTTCAGGGATTCCTGATGTTCTGTTGTCATCACTTCCTAATCCAGACCTAGTCTGCTATGATAGAGATCATGAATCGCAGAAACTTTCTCAATACCCTTTCGTTGGGAGCCAGTGCTCCTCTGCTGGCCCCGATTCTTTCCCGCCTGCATGGGGCCAATCATGGCAAGGTCTCCCCAAGAGTCGTTTTTCTGGTTGAGGGCAATGGACTGCCTGCCCGCCATATCCAACCCATCGGAATTAAGAGAGCCGAAATGCCCAACATGCGGAATCCGCAGGTCAAGCAAAGTGCGGAGGAGAAGTTGGTGGATGTGGCTTTGGATTCAAAAGGGGTGGAGCTTTCCGAGCCTTTGCAACCACTGGAACGTCACAAAGATCGCCTCACGATTGTGCAGGGACTGTCAGGGCGAGTTTGTGGAGGTGGACACTCTAATGATTATGGAGCCTTGGGTGCGTATTCCGGACGAGCAGGAGCCAAGGACATCACCATTGATTCTGCTGTCGCCAAGGCCAATCCTGCCGTGTTTCAGCATGTGGCTCTAGGCATTTCCCGGAACCCGAAGCCCAATGTTATTTATGGATGTTCCGCCTCTGGCCCCAACCAGAAGGTGCCCATTTACGCAAATCCTGATGTTGCTTACAACTTGCTCTTTGGAAAAATTCTGGGCGGCAATCCGGAACGCGAAGTCGGTGTTCAGGCCATGCTGCTGGATTACATGACCAAGGATGTGAATCGCCTGGCAAAGCAACTCCCCTACGAAGACAGCCAAAAGCTGAAACAATACACCGATGCCTTCGCCAACATTTCCAAACGTCAGGCCAAGCTAAAGGACATCGATCCTCAAAAGATTCACAGCAAACGTGACAAACTTTACGGTTCCTCCATCGAAACCGAACGCCTGGAAGCCCATTTCGAAATGGCGGCCACCGCCCTCATCACAGGCCTGACCAACACCCTCACCCTCGCCTCTGGAGCTGGTAGCCCACACTTTGAAGTCACCTTCGGCGGACTCGGAATCAATGTCGACAAACACAAGATCGGACACGGCCAAGTCGATGGCTCCAAGGAGATGGCTATCAAAATCCGCCAGTTCCACATGGATCTGCTGGCCAAACTGGTCGACAAACTCGAAGCCATCCCGGAAGGCAATGGCTCCATGATGGACAACACGCTGATCGTGTATCTCAGCGACAGTGCCGAAAACCACCACTCCACCTGCTACGAATGGCCCATGGTCATGCTGGGCAATCTTGGGGGAAAACTGAAGACTGGAAACCGCTTCCTCAATGTCCCCAAATACGGAGCCAAAGGCCACCACACCGCCGCCAACCTTTACACCACCTTGCTCCATGCAGTAGGCACACCAGTTGACCACTTCGGTCAAAAAGACGCCGAACTCGAAGGTGTCATCGACCAAATGGGACCGATTTCTGAACTGTTGGCATAGAGAACCATGTGGAGGCACCTACTATTGGTCTCTGGGATTTGTCTCGGAATAAAGGTTCATGCAGGCCAATCTCTGGAAGCCGACCTACTCGTAGTTGGCGGAACAGAGTCAGGCTGTGCCGCAGCCGTCCAAGCCGCCCGGATGGGCGTGAAGCACATCGTCATCGTCAACGACATCGAGTGGGTTGGCGGACAATTCAGTGCAGAAGGACTGGGAGCCATTGATGAAAACCGGGCCAAGAATTACAACGGCACGGTTCCGATCCCGAGGTCGGGCATCTTTCTGGAAGTCATTGAAGCCATTGAAGAAGAAAATGCCCGGCTTTACGGAGGCATCCGGAGACCTGGAAACACTCGGGTCATCACGACGTCCCGTCCCATTGTATCAGAAAAAGTCTTTCGCAACTTGCTGGCACCCTACGAGAAGACTGGCCAGATCCAAAGGTTTTCTAACTACCTGCTCGATTCCGTACAGGTGGAATCTGACCGAGTCAAAGGAGCGACTTTTGTTTCCAAGACTGGAGAGAAACTAACAATCCAAGCCAGTATCACCATTGATGCCTCGGACTGGGGTGACGTGATCCAAGCGTCCGGTGCAGGCTGGGAAGCTGGCCAGGACCCACAATCCCGCTACAACGAACCCTCCGCATCCACAGACGGGAATCCATCTACCGACCTCAATCCGATCACCTGGTGCATGATCCTCGAACAAAAGCAGGAAGAAGTCCTGTTCCCGAAACCTGAAGGCTATGACGCACGCTATTTCAACCGCCTCTGGAGCTGGATTAACCAGGATTTTGCCTACACTTCCCGCCGATTGGTGGATGGCGAAGATTTCAAGGAAATCAACCACCCCGACATCCTTCTGATCAACACCCCTCCCATTGACTACCCTCTCGATGTGTATCCCGCCCATGTGGCCAAAAAGCTGGAAGCCAACGAACCGGGAGCTTCCAGAAAAAACCTCGTGGCCATGACTCGGGAACAACGGGACATTGTCTTCGAAGATGCCAGGTTGCACACGTTGAAATTCTACTACCACTTGCAAAAACGCTTTCCCAAGTTTCGCAGGATGGCTTTGAGCGAAGAGTTTGGAACAGATGACAAGTTGCCCCCCAAGCCGTACATCCGGGAAAGCCTTCGCCTGAAAGCCAAGTACATGATTAAAGAACAGGATGTGCTGGGGTTTGGAAGTCGCACCAATTACGCCACCGCCATGTTCCCGGACGCCGTCTTTTCCTGGCAATTTGAAATGGATTTCCACCCAACCAAGCGACTTTGGACCACGGACAATCAGGAAAAAGGTCCATGGGAAGCTGTCTTCCGTGGAAACCGACGCTTTCATCGGGGTGGAACAGGCCGAGCCGTCTTTCCGGTCCGTTCCTTTGTTCCGGAAAAAATCAAAGGCCTGCTCGGAGCTCAGAAGAACCTCGGTTACTCCAGCATTGTCGGCTCCTCCTGCCGCCTCCATGACCAATCCATTCACGCTGGTCAAGCTTGCGGAGCTGTCGCCGCAGTCAGTTTAAAGAACGGACAAGATCCGGGCGACTTTTGTAAACAACCTGCGGTAATGGCAGAAATCTGGGACGGCTTGCTCAACCCCAAAGACGGCTTACCTCTCGCCATCTGGCCCTTTGGCGACATGGACCCCAGAGATGAAGGTTTTTTTGCGATCCAGCAACTCGCCCTGCAAAGACTTCTGGGTCTGAAACCCGGCAACACATCCTTCCAACCAGACAGTCCAGCCACGGCTGGATGGATTCAACAACTCAAGGCAGCCTGGAAAGATGCAGGAGTTTGCTTCCCTATAGACTTGCCATTCCAGAACAAAACCCGCCGCGAGGTTGCCATCCTACTCTGGGATGCTGCCAAGTCCCACCGCCCACAAGTTCACCAGGATCAAGATGGCCTGCCAGATGCCCTCGATCCACTCCCCTTCACACCCGGTCGGATTTCCTGGGTTTTGGATCCTGCCACAGACGGCATTCCAGATACACCCGCATCCTCCAAGAGTCGTGCCTTCAATTTCGGTCCGTCCAACAACCCAAAAGTACAAGGTTACCAAATGGACATCGGCAAAGCCTACTCCGCCGAAGCTGGTTTTGGTTGGCTCAAGGACCTTTCCGGCAACGTCCGCCTTCGCAATGATGCCGCAAACCTTCGTCGCGGCTTCGTTTTTACCCGCAAACAGGATGTCTGGGAGTGCAAAGTTCCGAACGGTAAATGGAAAGTCCACCTTTGTATGGGAGATTCCGACCATGAACAGCCGGGACAAATCATCCAGATCGAAGAAGCGTCCAGAACTATCAAAACCGACACTCTCACAGGCAACTTCAAGGAAGTCACAGAAACAGTGCAAGTGAAAGATGGTAAACTGACCCTGACACTCGGTTACCCGCAAGGCGGCAGCAACACCGTCATCAACTGGCTGATCCTGACTCCTGTTTCCCAATGAGATCCGTGATCACATTCCTGCTGGGGCTG
>CAYSOI010000437.1:0-3950 GCA_964432425.1 uncultured Opitutales bacterium
AATCAATCGGTTCCACACCATGTAACCGATAGGTTGTACCTCTTGCTTTCCCATCTTGTTCAAGAAACCCCTGCTTTACCAAGCCTTTCAGCAAGGTGGTAATGTCATGTGAATGCAGATCGCACACCTGCTGGAGTCGGCCGTTGGTTACAAAACTTTCAATATGGGAAGTCGCCAGGGCGAGTCTTTCATTTTCATTCAATTTTTCGAATTTTGCTCCGAAAAGCCTGCTTAGTTCCTCTAAAGTTTCTTCTGGAAGGAGGCTGACCATGCGAAGCCGCATCCAGGTGGATTCCGGTTGCTCCTTTTCCCAAAGTTCAGGAATGCGGAAGTGCTGGGATTTCCAGTTCTCAACAACCCGCGGAATTCCTGAACCTGCCTGCTCCCCAAGATTGATGAGGCTGAACATTTTTTGGATATTGCGGTTACGACTGTCACTGGTTCCGCCTTGCAGAGCCTGTTCCGCAGGGATCCGCATCTTGCCCGGATTTCGAAAACCAAAATAACTTGGGCCTTTCACCACAAGAGTAGGAACAGGTGCGGAGTAATCAGCATGAATGATCGTGTTGACCAGAGCTTCCCGCAGGGCTTTGTGCAACGGGGTGTCATCCTGACGCTCATCTCCCCTTAGTTGAAACTGCACCCTTAGTCCATTGAACAAACGCTGGATTGTAAGCCGATAAAAATCATAGAGATTGCCGGACCAGGTCCCGTCTGGAGTGATTCGGTCAATCCATTCTGTGGCACTCCTTTCATCCAGGACTTCCCGGTAATCCACAAAATAATACGGCATCGCTTCCTGAATGGCCTCAAGTTTTCCAAACATCAGCAACCCCTCCAAAGTCAGCCCTTCAACTCCCTTGGTGCGGTCTTTTCCCCAACCGCCGATCTTTCGCAGAAATTCCAGATTTTCCTCACTATTGTAGGGATGGTCAGGCTTTGTGGCAGTCAACCGAGTTCGGTAGGCCCGGCCCGAAAGGTTTCCAGGTTCAAGTCGTCAAAGCCGAAATGCTCAATAATTCTGGCGTCACGGGCATCTTCGGTTTGTTCTGCTAACATCCGGCGAACTTCTTCTTCGCTGCAGCGGAAATCTCCATCCCCTTGTCTCTTGTAGGTTCCTGTCAATGGATTCTTTTTGAGGTAAACTGGGCGTTCCTTTCGAGTCGCTCGGGGCACTACGATTTCCACCAACCAACGGCCCTTCTGGAGTTCATGCTTCTGGACAGAGTCCGTACTGAGCAAATTGCGGTTTACCTTTTCCTCACTGTTCAATTGAGCCCACAAATCAGCAATTACCTTATCCGGTTCCAGGATACCCCTGGCTTCCCACTTCCCATCCTCCAACTCCTTCAGCCCCAACAACACAACCCCTCCAGCAGTGTTGGCAAACGCCGAGTACGTTTCAAAAAAACTCTCCGGCAATTTCCCTTTGCCATCTCTACCCCCAGCCAACTTCGCCTCAAAGTCGATATCCTCACGAAGTTGTCCTGCCTGGAAAAAAGGTTCTGCCATAACCAATGAATCCCAGTCAATTTGCGGGATTATGCACTTTTTTCAACCGCTAATGGACGCGAATCCACACTAATGAAGACGCTTTGTGCCTCTCGGGGACAAGTTCCATTAAATAAAGCTATAGTTACTCATGATGGAACATATTGGATTTCCCAATTCATAAACTTGGATTCTTCTGCCAGTTTCTGAGCTTGCTCCATTCGTTTGCTTTTCTTTGCCGCATCATCTTCATCCATTGCCCAGCCACGGATGTTGGCATGTCGAAATGGAGGCTCCTCTGGAACTAGCAGTAACTCCGCTTGTGCTATGACTTTTGCTTTACAAACAGCTGCACCATTTTTGGCTTTTTCTTTCACATGTTCGACTGCAATGGCTCCCACTTCTTCATTGTTGAGTCCGTTAATTCTAAAGGTTGAAGTATCATTGTCTGGCGCAGGTAGGAAAGCGTTGTGCTTTATGGTCTGATTTGCCCTTACATATTTGGAGCTTCTAATAAAACGGGCAATGTCTTCATCCAACCCTACGGTTTCCGGTAAACCTGAAGGCAGAGATGACATTTTCGTATTAACCCAGAACTTCTTTTGTCAAAGCAACAAAACTTCCTGGAATGGCATTTCCATCCAATTCAAGGACACCATTGCAAGAATTCATTCCATTCAACACAGCATAAGGTATCCTGGAATTATCATTGATACTGACAGAGGCAACTTTTCGATAGCCACCATACCATTCCAACGAGATCGCACCATCATCAGGATCCACGGCTAAATCTGGATCTGGTATATCGCTGGGTAACATCGCTATGAAGAGTTTGGCATTCTTTACAGATGCTGACGTAACCGCAGGTGCGACATCTCCGTCCCATCCTTGTTCTGCATGCTCTTCCTGCAACTCCAATAAATCATCATGAGCTTGGCTACGTTTTGATGCTAGAGACACAGGTTCACGTATGTAATCAACCATTGATGACAGAACTCTATTTAATGCACGACCTTCTTCTGAATAAGCTGTATCCAGATCTACTCTTTGTTCCAGAGCATAGCCCTGATCTAAATCTTTTAAGGGCGGGGCTGGAGGAACTGCGACAAGCATTTTTTTGTGAGAGTGGTTTGGAAAATCAGATTCTTCCAATCCCGCAATGACTGAATTTTCTCAGACAACGCTTCCACCTCAACTGGTGCACTATCCAATGGATGGATTGCATCAATGTCAATGATGAAGGGGGCTCCCGAGTCATTCAGCGGTTCTGAGGAAACTGTCAAATTGAGCTTCATCTTCGACTCGGGGTGTTGAAACCTCATGTTTTGCAATAAACCTTCAATCTGTAGCTCGTCTCCGGGAAAGGCTCTTGGAGCAATGGTTAGATAATCTTCTAAGCGAATTTCAGCAGTGGATTGATCAAATGGAATCACAACTCGATTGATGTATCGCATGCTGAGTTGCTTAAGCAGTATGGGTTGAGTAATCTCTTTGTAGATATTCCATACACGGCCAATTTCCTCAACATACTCATCAAAGCTGGAGTATGGGATCAATCGATTAAAAGAAAACCCATCCTGCAAAAATTGGACTAATTGCTTTCCATCTTCCTGAATGTATTGAAAGCCACGTATCCGATGGGTTGATTCCGTACATTCCCCTGCGATTTGAATGGAAACCTCTTGCATGAGAAGTTTTCTTGTTTTCGGGTACGCTTCCTTAAGCAATGGCTCCGCTTTTGCATGGACTTCTTCCATGGTTACATTCCCTGGAAGAGAACACCTGAAAAGGATTACTGCTTCTAATATTGGAGCCTCAAAATCAGGGGATTTTAGTATCTCATCACTCATTACAGTCGCAATACAATCCAATGATTTTTCCGAAGATTATTGCAACAGTATTTCTGAGTATTTCTCGAACCACTAATGGACGCTAATGAAGACGCTTTGTGCCTTCGTGCGTTTGTGTGATCAAATGACCTTTGCTTCAAGAAATGGCTCCGGGTGCTCCTTCTCCAAGGATTTCTCCACAATCAGGACACGGGTGGCCCTTTAAATTGTAGGTTTCTGCGAGATTGGTTCCTTTGCATTTGGGGCATTGCATCTTATCGCGATCGGGGTCCAGCATGGTGACCTCCTTGCAATCCAGGCAGAGATGGTCGGGGGCATTGCCCCTGCTTCGTTCCTCCCCGAGACTTTCATCTGACCCCTCCAGCATGAGTCTTCGCATCAATTCCAGCTCTCCTCCGGGATGGTAAAAATATTCCCGCTTCCCATTGGAAAATTCAATGTAGGGGTTGCCCTCATCCCAACCTTCCGCCGTAAATCCACATTCTTTGCAGCGGTATCTCAGTTGCATCGCCATAGTTTGATCTTTGGGGAAAGTCTGTAGTTGAATCAAGATCCTAAAGGAGGGCAGGTTTCACCCCCGCATGATGAGGCGGTTATGGCTCCAGCTCA
>CAYSOI010000438.1:0-3942 GCA_964432425.1 uncultured Opitutales bacterium
TCCTGAATACATTACATACGTAAGTTACTTTCATTGAGCTCGTTACCTATGGACATCTGCAAACTTTTCTCCACAAGCCGTTTTCACGCGACACTCCTGCTAGCCAGTACGGGAATGTCATTGGTCTCAGAGGCGGCGTTGCCGGTTGCAGAGCCAGACAGCAAGACTGTCGTGAGTTTCCAGAAAGATATCCTGCCCATTTTGCGGAACAATTGTTTGCCTTGTCACAATAAGACTCGGGCCAAAGCGGAGATCATGCTGGAGACTCCGGCTGATATTCTCAAAGGGAATGATGATGGGCCTTTGGTTGTGCCGGGTAAGCCCGATGAAAGTTATTTGTTTCTGGTCTCGGCTCACATTGAGGAGGATTCCATCATGCCTCCGGCTAAGAACAAGGTCTCGGCTAAGAACTTAACCCCCCGTGAGCTGGGGCTCATGAGCCTCTGGATCAAGCAAGGTGCCAAAGGAGATGCCAAGGTGGACCAAAAGCTGGAGTGGCAAACCGTGAAGACCAATGTCCATAACCCGATCTTTGCCGTGGCCTTGAGTGATGACGGGCAATTTGTTGCCTCGGGCAGATCCAACAGGGTTGACCTTTATCACATTCCCACCGGTACTCATATTGGAGAACTCAGTGATGAGAAGCTGGGTACGAAATTGTACACCAAGCATCCGGCTCACCTCGACTATGTTACCGCCGCCGCCTTTTCTCCGGATAACCAAACCATTGCAACGGGTTCATTTCGAGAAGTGAAGCTCTGGAAATTGCAAGCTCCCTCGTCAAAGGCGGTTGCTAAACTCAATGGATTTACTGGCCAGGGCTCCGTGAGTGCAGATGGGCAATGGTTTGCCTCCGGGCAAGGCCAGGAAGTGGTCATCACCAATTTGCAGTCTGGCAAAGAACACAAGAAGTTGGCGGCCAAGGCGGAAGTCAGTGCGGTAGGCTTTTCTCAGGATGGCTCCATTGTGGCTGCGGGAACGGCCAATGGAGATGTACTGGCATGGAAAGTGAATTCCGGTGAAGTGGTGGCGACCGCAAACCTGGCGGAAAAACCGGTAACGACGGTCAGCGTTCTTCAGGAGCCGACTCGGGTATTGAGTGCTCACAATGACAATATCATCCGAGTATGGGAAGCACCAGAATCCAAAGAAGAGCCACAATGGAAAATGGCCAGGGAAATGAAGCTACACAGTAAGCCGGTTAGCAATATCGTTCCTCACCCTACCAATCAGGCTTATGTATTTACTGCCGGTGCAGATGGGCAAGTGGCGTTGTGGGATGCCAGCAAGGGGCAGAACTTGAAGAAAGTGGCTCATTCTGGAGGAGTGGTGGATTTGACCATCCAACCCAATGGCGAGCAATTTGTCTCTGTCGGCGGAAACATTGCCCGCCTTTGGTCCAAGGATTGGAAGCAGATCGCAGAATTGAAGGGCAACCGAGATGTGCAATCTGATTACGACACGAAAGTACGTACCTTGGCCTTTGTTGCCAGCGAAGTGAAGTATCGTGAGGCACAACTCAAGAAGGCTAAGGATGACGACAAAAAGGCCCAGGATCGTTTGAAGAAAGCCCAGGAAGCTAAGGAAAAAGCCGCGAAAGAACCTGTGGCAGAAAAGAAAGCTGAACTGGAAAAACAAGAACAGGAACGGGATAAGCTGGAAAAAGAAGTCGCAACTCTCGAAGAAACGGCCGCCAAATCGAAAGAGAAAGTCGACAAGCTTTTGGCAGAACGAAAGAAAGCTGAAACAGAGTACAAAGCGACACAAAATGCACTCAAAGCTCCCACCACAGCAGAAACTCAGGCCAAGACCGCAAACGATCAAAAGAAGCGAACCCTTGACCAGAAGCAACAAGCTCGGGATGCCGTCCAGAAGACCAAACTCCAGCCCAAGCAGGATCAATTGAATGCTCTGGCCCCAAAAATTGATGCGGCCAAAAAGAATCAAGCTGCCGCTCAAAAAGAATTGGAAGCTGCCGGTGAAGATGAAGCCAAAAAGAAAGCGGCTCAGGACAAGTTGAACAAATTCAAAGGTGAACTGGCCAACCTGGACAAACAGCAAGCGGATCTCAAAACAGCAGTCGCTGCAGCCGAAAAGGAATTGAAGACCGCCGATGATGGCTTGAATGCCGCAAAGAAAGATCATGATGCGGCTCAGAAAAAGTACACAGCAGCCAAGGCGACCGCCGACAAAGCCCGCAAGAAGAACGAAGATGCCAAAATCAAGTTCGATGGCATCAACAAAACTTACACGGATGAAAATGCAGCCTACAGCAAGTTGCAGAAAGATAAGCTGGCTCCTGCCAAAAAGAAGTTTGCCGACTTGCAGAAGAAGATCGATACGGACCGCAAGGAATTCGATAAAATCAACGGCCCCTTGCAGACCGCCATTCGTGAGTTGGCCAATGCGGAGCAGGATATCGAACGCACCAAAAAAGAGTTGGCAGAAGCGGAAAAATCAAAGACTGACGAAGATGAAAGAAACACGGCAGCAACCGCAGAAAGAGACAAAGCCAAAGAAGCTGTCGATGCGGTAAAGTACGCCCTCCTCTCGGCCTCTTTCTCACAGGATGGGAACTTCGTTTATACCTTGGGAGACGATAAGAAGATTCATGCATGGAGTGCCTCTACTGGTGCCCCCTGCTTCGTGCATAAGGAACAGGGGAAACAGAACTCCATCCTGGGAGCATCGAAGAGTGGTGGAATCCTGACCGTTTCTCCAGAAGGCGAAATTCAAAGCTGGGACTTGGCACTGAAGTTCAAGTTGGCGAAACTGATTGGTTCGGCTCTGGGAAAATCTCCCATGGTCTCACGGGTCACATCACTGGACATCGACCCCAGTGGCACCAAACTGGCCATTGGCGGTGGGGATCCAAGCCGTACGGGTGAATTGATCACCTGGGACCTGAAAGCTGGTAAGCTATTAAAGAAGTACGAGGATGTTCACAGCGATACTGTTCTGGATCTGGAGTTTTCACCGAAGGGCAATCAGATCGCATCCGGTTCGTCCGACAAATTTGTTAAAGTGATCGAAGCCGACACCGGGAAAGTGCTGCGCTCCTTTGAAGGTCATACTCACCATGTTCTGGGAGTAAGCTGGAGAAGAACAGGGCGTGAACTCGTCAGCTCTGGTGCCGATAATGATATCAAATACTGGAACGTGGAAAATGGAGACCGGCTTGGAAAAGGTGGTGGCTTTAGCAAGGAAGTGACGAGTGTCCATGCCATTGGAATTTCGAACCAGGCGATCGTCACAGGAGCCCAGGGAAATGTCAGTTTGATCACTCTAGGTACCAGCATTCGCAAATCGTCTGATTTCCCAGGTGCTACCAAATACACCCATGTCTCCGATGTTACGGAGGATGACAAATTTGTCGCAGCGGGAGGTCAGGATGGAATCCTTCGGATCTGGACTGTTGCTGACCGGAAACTGTTACGTGAGTTTAAACCGATTATCGAAGAAGCCGCAGAAAGCCTGGTAGAAAATAAGTAAAATTCTGTAACTTCTTCGCATGTCTGATCAACCACCTCCCTTACCAGATGATGAACCGCCACCTCCTCCGGGAGTGGACCTACCTACACCTCCTCCGACTCCGAACATACCTGAGCCTCCGGGTGTTCCCGATTCAGGCCCCCCGGAGGAACCACCGTTACCCCCAATCGGAGGCCCGCCCACTCCTGAGCCCGAGTCCAACCAACCCAAGGCCAACCCTTTGCCGTTTCTGGTGTTGATTGGCATTGTCCTTCTTGGCACAGGTGTCTGGTATTGGATTCAACAGCAAGCAGAAGACGAATTTACGGCGGGACAGCTGTCTGAAAAAAAGATCAAACCTTACAAGGGGGAAATCTCTGAGGAAGGAAAGGAATTCGTGGGGATCTGGAAGGGGTTTGATGCCGATGAAGATACGCCGACCAATTGGGAGATGCTCCGGAATTCCGACAA
>CAYSOI010000439.1:0-3935 GCA_964432425.1 uncultured Opitutales bacterium
TCCAACTCTCCATCATTCCAGCACTCCACTAACTTCTCATTGATTCGTGTAAGTTTCAACTGCGGCAGTTTGCATAATTGTAGGACGGTCTTTCAGGCCGTCATTTTATATGGTCAAATTATCTTACGGCACACTAGTCAAATAGAATGGTGTGAATCATCCTGACAATCTGCGGTGTCTCCTTGGAAAGCTGAGCCCCAACTCGGCGAAAAACAGCGAATAGGGAAGCCGGGAATTTGTTCTTAATTCATGTCTTCCACTCTACCCACGAAATCTTCAATATCCAGAACCCACAGATTTAGAGAACCCACAGATTATCAATTTCCAGTTCATGATTCTCCCATGCTCTCAATCATAATTTGACATCAATTTGATGGCATGGAATATTTATGTCATGACGAAGACTCAAATTCAGGTGCCTGAGGAGCTTTATGCAGAACTCAAAGGCTTTGCCAAACGACGGGAGTGGTCCTTGGCCGAAACGTTCAGACGTGGAGCTGAATTACTTCTTGAAACCTATCCGGAGGGAGACTCAAAGGTTTCCGCACCATGGGAGCCTCCTTCCTCTGGGCAAGTCGGCTGGAAGGGGTTGTCCGCGGAACAAATTCATGACCTTGCTTTAGAAGATCAAGCCAAGAATCCCTTTGGGTCATGATCTCAGTTGACGCCAATATTCTTCTCTATGCTTATTGTGAAGCTGCTCCAGAGAACGAACAAGCCAAGCACTTCCTTCACTCGATTTCTCAACGTGAGGATGTCGCAATTAGTGAATTTGTTCTCAGTGAATTTTACCTGCATCTTCGTAATCCTGCCATCCTGCAAAAGCCTCTGAATTCAGAAGATGCCGTCCGTGTAATCCAATGTTATCGTCAACATCCATCTTGGCGGGTTCTTGGTTTCCCTCCTCATAGTCGGGACATTCATTCCAAACTCTGGAAGGCTGCCGCTACCCAGAACTTTGCCCGCAGACGTATCTATGATCTTCGCATCGCCTTCTGCCTCCAAGCCTTTGGAGTCAAAGAATTTGCCACTGCAAATGTGAAAGACTTTACAGATTCTGGCTTTCAACGGGTGTGGAATCCCTTGCAAGATTCATAAGTTTGAGTCTCTTCTCAAAGATCGTCTCATGTTGTTCAAATCCCTCACAAAATCTGTGGGTTCTCTGAATCTGTGGTTTCTTAACTTCCCACTTTCTGCCTTACTTGTCCTTGTGTCTCTACCTGCATCTATTACTTCGCTAACAGACTTTCTATGAGACTATTTCTCTTCATACTGGCAACTTCTGCCTTGGCGATTCTGGAAGTTGCCGCGGTGACTCCGGAGCAATCCGAGTTTTTTGAGACCAAGGTACGTCCCGTTCTGGCGGAGCATTGTTACAAATGTCACAGTGCCAAAGCGGAGAAGTTGAAGGCGGAGCTCTATCTGGATAGTCGTGCTGGGATGCTGAAAGGTGGGGAACTGGGGCCAGCCATCAATCTGGAGAAGCCGGAGGACAGCTTGTTGCTCAAGGCCATTGGTTGGAAGGAGAGGGATTTGCAAATGCCCCCCCGCAAAGCCTTGCCCCGAAAGGTGGTGGAAGACTTCAACAAATGGGTCAACATGGGAGCTCCCTGGCCAGGGGATCAACCTACTGTCGCCATTCAACCCAAAGCCGGGTTTGATTTCGAAGTCGAACGCAAGTCGCACTGGGCTTGGAAAAAGGTGCAAAAGTCCAAATTTCCGGAAGCTGCCAAGGGCCGCGAAATCGACTACTTCATCGAGCAGAAAATGAAGGAAAAAGAGTTGGCCATTTCGCCCGAAGCTCCTGCACACACTTTGATCCGCCGGGTGTATTTTGATATGATTGGACTTCCTCCCACACCCGCTCAGACAGAGGAATTTGTTTCCGGGAAAAAGACCTGGGACGAGGTGGTCGAGGAACTTCTGGCTTCTCCACACTATGGTGTTCGTTGGGGCCGCCATTGGCTGGATGTGGCCAGATTTGCTGACGGGTATGGAGGGTTTCTCGATGCAGGGAAATTTGACAGTGCCTGGCAATACCGGGACTGGGTGATCTCTGCCTTGAATACGGACATGCCTTACAATGATTTTCTCCGCTTTCAACTCGCTGGGGACATCCTCGCCCCGAAGGAACATGCCGTTGCCACAGGCTTTCTCGCCCTTGGTCCACAATACCGTGGAGATGGTGGAGATGCCCAAAGCAATGCCATCGCCAAGTCCGAGACACTGGATGATCGGGTGGATACGGTGGGTCGGGGGTTGCTCGGGTTGACCCTGGCCTGTTCCCGTTGCCATGATCATAAATTCGACCCGATTCCGATGCAGGATTACTACTCCCTCGCCGGTGTTTTTCAAAACACTTCCGTAGGGGAGACTCCCATGGTCCCGCAGGAGGAAGTCGATGCCTATAATGCCAAACTCAAGGCAATCCAGGACTATAGAAAAGAGACGGATGAGATGATCAAGGAGGAGGGTTTGAAAATGGTGGAGAAGGAACTCCCGAAACTCGCCCTCTACATGGTGTCCGCCGTTGAATTCAAGGAGTCCGGCACCAAGGAACGCCTCCAACCCTGGGCTCGGCAAAAAGGACTGGCCGGAGGCATCTTCAATTCTTGTCTCAAATTTTTTACTGGCCCAAAAAATACCTCCAAACTTCCCGCGGCTGATGCCTGGTTTACTTCCAAAACCATGGAAGCCGCCAAAGAACTACAGACCTATGTCCTCAAAAACCGGGAGGCGAAGGAGGTGAAGGATTTTCTCAATCGAGGCTTCAAGTATGATCGCAACCAAATCATTGACGACTTTTCCGAAAAGCTGGCTGAAGAAGTCAAGTTTCGCCGTAAGGAGCATTCCCAAATGGAGAAAGATAAGCCCAAAAAGTATCCCTATGCTCACGTTCTGCGGGAGAGTGGTTCCCGCAACATGAAGGTCGCTCTACGGGGCAATCTTCTCAAGCCCGGCCCGGAAGCCCCACGTCGATTCCTCAAGATCCTGGATGACGAACAATCCGCCTTTTCCAAGGGAAGTGGTCGCCAGGAACTTGCGGAAAAACTCATTGACCCAACCAACCCGCTGACCGCCCGTGTCTTCGTCAATCGGGTATGGGGTTGGCACTTTGGGAAAAACCTGGTCAAGACTCCCAGCAATTTCGGGAAATTGGGCAATGCCCCGACTCATCCACAACTCCTCGATTGGTTGGCCGCCACCTTTGTCGAGGAGGGCTGGTCGATCAAAGATTTGCACCGCAAGATCCTGACTTCCCAGGCATGGAAACAAAGCAGCCAGTTCGATGAAGCTAAGTTTACCAAGGACGGCGACAATGTATACCTCTGGCGAATGAATCCCCGCAAGCTGGAAGCCGAAGTCTGGAGGGATGCCGTGTTGGCCGTCAGTGGCAAGTTGGACCCCACCATCGGCGGCAAACCCTTTGATGATCCATCCAAGGATTTTCGCCGGACTATCCACGCCCGTTCCAGCCGCAATGGAGACCAGTTTCCCGCCGACCAGTTTCTCCGTCTTTTCGACTTCCCGGTTCCCCGAGCCAGTGTGGCCCGTCGTACTCCCAGCATCACTCCCCAGCAATCCCTCTTCATGCTCAACAACCCCTTTGTCACCAACCAGGCCAAGGCCCTCGCCGCAAAGGTCAAAGTCGAAACCGAAAAGGAGTCTGCCATTCAATACCTTTACCAAATGCTATTCGCTCGGAATCCCACCCCGCAAGAGCTGGCTGTCGGCACACAATTTCTTGAAGGCAAAGATGCTAAACCCTTACCTCTGACTCGTGAAGAACGCTACGCCCAAGCTCTGTTGGCCTCCGCCGAGTTCTTGTTCATTGAGTAAAGTCGTTACGACTAATAGTTTTTGAAACACGAATTTAAAAGAATGTCCGCAAATGACGCGAATGCCGAAACTTCGTGTCCATTCGCGGAAGTTCG
>CAYSOI010000440.1:0-3933 GCA_964432425.1 uncultured Opitutales bacterium
ATCTGTGGTTCTCCAAAAAAATATTACTCTAAAAGAGGCTGAGATTTCCAAGACTGGCTTCGTCTTCCATCTAACCATAAATGTTTCTCCGGTGCCCAACACGCAGGACCAGAATGAGAAACATGTTATCTTGTTGCTGGCAAATGATTCGGTAATCCCCAACTCGATAACGCCATAGCCCCGAAAGTTCTCCCTTCAATTCTTTTCCCCATTGTTGTGGATTGTCGCAACCAACAATCCTTTTATCCAGCCATTCCAAAATTCTTTGTTGGGCGGTTCGGTCCAGTTTCTTCAGTTGCTTCAACGCCCTTTCGGTGAAGCTATAATCCCAACTCACGTTTCACTTCCTCTCTGGAGTAAATACGCCCAGGTTTTTGCAAGGTTTCGATGGCAAGGTAGTAATCTTCCATGTCCTCAAGATGCTCCAAAATGGCTTCCCGAGCGTAGTAAGTTTTGGTTCGCCCAGTTTTTTTTGCCAGGTTTTCAAGGCGTTCCTCGATCTCTGGGTCTAATCGGATCGCAAGCATGTTGATCAGTATTTCTGTGATATATCTGTATAGCAAGCAGCAAAATCTATTTTGAACCTTCTATCCTTTATCCACGGATTGATAAAACTCCCCCATGATTCTGCCCTTCAGGATTCTGCCAATCTGCGGCTTCCCTGAATCTGTGGTTTTACGATTCCCATGAAAGACTCGGCTTGGAATTATAGGGACTTCTGGCAAGTTGACAATCTTTGCCAATATTTCATATTTTTCAGATCATGCCGACCCAAAACGTAAACCTGACTCAAGAGTTGGATGCATTTGTGAAACATCAGGTGGAATCCGGAGACTTCAACAATGTCAGTGAAGTGCACAGTGCGGCTCTTTCGGCTATGAGAAAACAAGAGGAAGAGAGACAGTCAAAGGTGGAACGCCTACGCCTGGAGATTCAAAAGGGAATCCATGACATGGAAGGTGGCCGATACACGACGATAGACGATTCTGAGGGACTAGAGCAGTTGTTGGAGAATTGTAAGAATCAAGCCCGCTCCCAACTTATTTGACAATGAGGCAATTGCTCATTGCAGATCTGGCTCAGCAAGATCTGGTTTCCTGTCTTTCCTAGACCCTGAAAAACTTTGGAGAAGAGGCAACAGAGCGTTATGAATCCCTCCTCTTCCATTCGTTCCAGAAGTTGCTGCACGATCCAGTCGCCCAAGGCTCAAAATGTTTCGAAAGTTCCATTTACCTTTTTCACATCCGATATTGCAAAGATGAAGTCTCTCCTCTGACCCAGAGAGTGAAACGCTCTCGCCACTTCATTGCCTATCGTTTCTCAGAGGAAAAACTCGAGATTCTTAGAATTCTCCATGATAGCATGGATCTCGAGAGTCACTTGGAATCGTTATAGCTAAAGATGCAAACTCTTCAGGTAATCGATCCCTATCACTTCCTGTTTTTGAACCACGAATGAACACGAATCGACACGAATGGTTGAATCCTCTCCCATGGGTTTGCCCTTCAGGATTCTGCCAATCTGCGGCTTCCCTGAATCTGTGGTTTTACGATTCCCATGAAAGACTCGGCTTGGAATTTCCCGAACTTCTGACAAGTTCCGCTACCTTTTTTAAGATGAACAAAACTGACGTAATCCAGGCCATCATCCAGGAGTTGGAGGCACAACTGGCCACAGCCACCGCAGCTTCGAAGCAAGCTGCCGAGACCGCTACCGATGAAGAGTCCAAGGCGGAAACCAAATGGGATACGCAAGGGCTCGAAGCTTCATACCTTGCCGCAGGGCAGGCAGAGCAAGCCAGAGTCATAGGAGAAGCTCTTCAAACGATGAAACGTTTTCTGGACAACCTCCAGGCTGAATCGGAAGTGATCACGGCAGGAACTCTTGTGAAATGCGACCTCAATGGAGCAACCGATTGGTTCTTTGTTTCCCCAGTTGGAGGAGGTTTGACGGTCGAGATTGAAGACATCATGGTTACGGTCCTGACTCCCCAATCTCCTCTGGGTTCCAAGATCCTGCGTAAGAATGTGGGCACCGTCTTTACATTACCCAATGGAGCTGCTGGCAAAGTATTATCAGTGCAGTGATGTTGACCCTACAGGTGACCTTTGATGATTCTTTCGTATTCCCGGTGGACCCCAATCCAAAACCAATAATAATCTTCCCCTTTTTTTAAGGAAAGAGCCCTGTAATGATCACTAACTCTTGCCGACCATAAATTCCCGCCAATTTTCTTAAAATGAAGGGACTGGTGTTTGGGATTCTGTTGCCAAAGTAGGTACTGCTTTTTCGCTCTTTGTTTTCTTCATCTGGCAAATGCAGATAACCAAGCCAAAAACTACGAATCGCGAAGGACTTCATCTAAGGTTTTAACATTTCCTTGCTGGATTTCCTGTTCTGCTTTTGCAATCAAAGCGTCTAGTTTTCCGGATGCAAAGTCATCTTCGATCTGCTCATCCCAGGCATCCCAATACAGATCGTTGACTTTTAAAGCCAATGAACGTTTCTCGGGTGTAGGTAAATTCCTAATCGCGTCTTCGATTTCTTGAACTTGCATAACCTAATCATCTTTACCACCCGACTGCTTTTCAATTCAAATAAAGTCTAAGAATCGTCGACATTCTATCATCCTGAGCCCTTGCCAAGGCTTGGAAACTCCGCACAGTAGCAGCGATATTTTTACAAAACATGGTCGTTAAACCCAGAATCCGTTCCTTCATTTGTCTAACTGCACACCCCGAAGGTTGTGCCGAAAACGTACGCCAGCAAATTCAGTACGTGAAAAGCAAAGGCACCATCGAGAATGGTCCCAAACGAGTGCTGGTGATCGGTTGCTCCACTGGATATGGCTTATCTTCCCGGATTGCGGCGGCATTTGGGTCCGGTGCTGAAACCATCGGCATCGCTTTCGAAAAACCTTCCGATAAAGGCAAAACCGCCTCCCCAGGGTGGTACAACAATGTGGCCTTTCAAGAGGAGGCGAAGAAAGCCAACTTGACGGCTCACACTCTCAACGGAGATGCCTTCTCCAATGAAATGAAGCAGGAGACCATTCAGAAGATCAAGGACACGATCGGCAAAGTGGACCAAGTCATCTACAGCCTGGCCTCACCACGCCGTACCGACCCTGCCACCGGCGAAACTTTCAAGGCCACCCTCAAGCCCATCGGCGAACCTTTTGAAAACAAAAACCTCAACACGGACAAGAAAGTCGTCGACATCGTTTCCCTGAAACCTGCTACCGAGGAAGAAATCCAAAACACCATCAAAGTGATGGGAGGGGAGGACTGGGAACTCTGGATGAAAGCTCTCGCCGATGCGGATGTACTGGAAGAAGGCGTGGAAACTATTGCCTACTCCTACATCGGCCCTGAGGTCACCTGGCCCATCTACACCAATGGAACGATTGGACAGGCCAAATCCGATCTCGACCGTGCTGCCAAAGCTATCAACCAGCAACTTTCCTCACTAAAAGGAGAAGCCCTTGTCAGCATCAACAAAGCCGTCGTTACCCAGGCCAGCTCCGCCATTCCCGTCGTCCCTCTCTACATCTCCATCCTCTTCAAAATCATGATGGCTGCCGGAAACCACGAAGGCTGCATTGAGCAAATGGACCGCCTCTACCGCGACTTCAACAATCTCTCCAAAGACGACAAAGGCCGACTCCGCCTTGACGACTGGGAAATGCTCCCCGAAATCCAGGAAAAAGTCGCCGGAAACTGGGTCCGCGTCAACACAGACACCCTCTCCGAATACGCCGACTTCGACGCCTACCACTCCGACTTCCTCCGCCTCTTCGGCTTCGGCATTGATGGTGTCGACTACGAAGCTGATGTGGAAGTGGATCTACCGATGCCAGCTTGAGGAGTACACAAGCCCCTATGCCGGAGGCATTATAGCGATTAGCCCCAGGTCGAGCAAAGCGATACCTGG
>CAYSOI010000441.1:0-3931 GCA_964432425.1 uncultured Opitutales bacterium
CTCATCACGCTGGTGCTGCTGCCGAAAGAGTCTGTGCCAATGCCAAACTTTTGCAGCATACGAACGTAGAGGTTGGAGAGCGGCACATTCTTCTCCTCATTCAGCATCACATGTCCTTCATGCTTGAAGCCTCCGCCAGCGAGGAAAATGGGCAGGTTATTGGAAGCGTGAGCGGAA
Source organism: uncultured Opitutales bacterium (assembly GCA_964432425.1). GTDB lineage: Bacteria > Verrucomicrobiota > Verrucomicrobiia > Opitutales > JABJCN01 > JAYPDO01. The sequence goes on from CAYSOI010000441.1 coordinate 178, forward strand.
GCGTCGCCAAGGTTGCTGGCCAGAAGAACCTGGGTGTGATCCAGAAGACTGCCTTCCGTCTCTTTCGTTTCCTTCAGCAAATCCAGGAAAGTCGCAAAGTTTTCATAATCCTTCACTTCATACCGGGCCAATTGCTCAATCTTGTCAGGGTTTTTGCCATGGTGTGACGCATCATGATGTCCGAGATCAATCCCATCGACTCCATTCGGATTGTGTTCCCCAATTCCGAAAACAATCACCCGGGTCGAATCCGTCTGCAAGGCAAGACGAATCAGATTGTACCAACGGTTGTCGCTGGTGACCCAGTTACTTTCCCGGCGGGAATAATCACTTTCCTTCGCATCCACAACCGGCTTCGGTTTGTTGACCCACGCTTCTTCCTGTTGCAGCAATTGTTCCGCTTCCCGGATGGAGGTTTGCATGATTTCCAGTCGATCCCGATCAGCTGCTCCGAGCTCGAGTTGGAGGGATTTCATCTGCCCCTTCATGTTGTCCAGGATGCTTTTGCCGTGAGCCAGACGGTCGAGTTCCCGTTCAATCTCGTCCGGTGTCCCATCAATGAACAAACGCCGAAAGACATCTTTGCGGCCTCGGATAGTTGGCAGGGGGACGCCTTTACTGTTCCAGGATAGGGAGGCCGCTCCGTTGGAGGAATTTAAGGTAAGGCTCCGAACCCGGGTTTCCCCACCTACTGCAGAGGCGACTCTCTGATCCAGGGAAATGGTGTTGTGGATATCGTCACCACGTTTGACTCCGTCTGGACCGACTCCGGTGAAGATGGCGGCGGAAGTCGTGTGAGAGTTGGGATACCCCAGATGCGAAATTCCGGAGAATAGCGTGAAATTCTTCCGATGCCGTTCCAGAGGCTTCAGATATCGGGGGGCTTTGTAATCAATGCCAGAGGTTTCAGGAGTCAGGTAAGGATGATAAGTCCCCAAGCCACGATGAAGCAAAACCATCCGTGGCGGCGATTTCGCAGCATTGGGTTTGGCACCAAGTCCAATCGGTGACATGGCATCCAGTAATGGGAGTGCAATACAGGTTGCCCCCGATCTTAAAATGGTTCGGCGGGAGAGGGGAGCTTTTCTGGAAATGTGCATACTGGAGAGAGCGATTGGCAGGTTATTCTGGTCCTGTTGTTAAATGACATCAGGAGGGCATTCTACCACAAATTTCTTCAAGAATTGAGCGGGGAGCTGAAATCAAATGCTAACCCTCGAAGAAAAAATCTTCAGCTAATTTAGAAAGCAGTTGCTATTGAGTTTGCAAACATTCACTGTTGAGAGCGAGTCACAATTGCAATAAGCCCTGCCTGCCATGAGCCAAACTCTGAATCACCTGCCTGTTGGATCTTCCGCCCAAGTCGAGTCGACGAAATTGGATTCGACTGCGAATCAACGTTTGATGACCCTTGGGTTGTTGCCAGGAACCGACGTGACGATGGTGCAACATGCTCCATTGGGGGACCCGATTGCCATTGAATTTGATGGACGCCGTGTAAGCCTGCGCAAAAACGAAGCCGCAGGAGTACACTTGAAGCCGATCTCTAAATGAGTACGGTCGAACCTGCTCCAGAAAAGCCAGCATCGGAGGCTCGGCGATTGACCGTCGCACTGGTGGGCAATCCCAACACTGGCAAAACCTCCATTTTCAACAACCTCACCGGAATGCGGCAACGGGTAGGGAACTATCCGGGCATTACGGTCGAGAAAAAGACGGGGCTATTAAAACTCTCCGGCGGGGATGCAGATCTGGTTGATTTACCCGGCACCTACAGCATGTCGGCCAACTCCCTGGATGAACGGATTGTGGTCGATGTGCTGAGTGGCCATCAATCCGGAATGCCGAAGCCGGACTTGGTGGTTTGTGTGCTGGACTCCACCAATTTGAAACGAAACCTGTTTCTGGCTTCTCAAATCGCAGAGTTGGACATCCCCATGGTGCTGGTCCTCAACCTCTGGGATGAAGCGGTCAAACAGGGCACCACCATCGATTGCAAAAAGATGGTGGTGCACTTTGGTGTGCCGGTTGTGACGACAGTGGCCCGGCAAGGTGAGGGGACAGATGACTTGATTCAAGCCATTGAGGAAGCGGCCAAAGATCGCTCCCGGATGAAACGCATCCAATGGCCGGAACACATCGTGGAATCGACCCAAGAAGTTGGCGATTTTCTGGCGGACAAAGATCTGACCGAAGTCGAGTTGCGGAGAGTCTTGTTTGACATGGATTCCGCCGTCCTGGATCGAGTTGGGCATCCAGATGAATTTCATGACGAAATCCTCCCGAAAATCCGCAAACGCATCTGGAGTGCCGGAATGAATCCCCTGGCCGCTGAAGCCCTTCTCCAGTACGAACATCTGGACAAGTTGCTGGAAGGTGTAATCCAAACTGAAGAGTCCAAAACCACACCTGTTTCCGAATCCATCGACAAGATCATGATTCACCGGGGCTGGGGATTAGCCATCTTTGTCGGGATGATGTACCTCGTCTTTCAATCCGTCTATGCCTGGGCATCGCCTTTCATGGATGTGATTGATGCCGGAAAGTCCTGGGTCCAGGAACAATCCGCGGGTTGGTTTACAAATTTACCCATGCTCCAAAGCCTGATGTCGGATGGTGTCATCGAGGGCGTGGGAGCCTTCGTGATCTTTCTTCCGCAAATCATTGTGCTCTTCTTCTTCATCGCCTTGCTGGAAGACACAGGCTATATGTCCCGGGCGGCCTTTTTGATGGATAAATTCTTTCATTGGTGCGGACTCAACGGGAAGAGTTTTGTGCCCATGCTTTCGAGTTATGCCTGTGCCGTGCCTGGAGTGATGGCGACCCGAACCATTGAGGACCCCAAGACCCGCCTGACCACGATCCTGGTGGCCCCCTTGATGAGTTGTTCGGCCCGGCTGCCGGTCTACGTATTGTTGATTGGAGCCTTTGTGGAACCCGTTTATGGGCCATGGTGGGCCGGACTTGTCCTGTTTGCGATGCACATTCTGGGACTGCTCATCGCCATACCCGCCGCCTTCCTATTCAACCGCTTCGTCGTCCGTGCCAAACCTCATCCGTTTTTGCTGGAACTTCCGCCCTACCGAGTTCCCAGAATGCGGAATGTCCTCTGGAGAATGTACGAAAGTGCCAAGGAATTTGTCATTCGGGCCGGAACTGTGATTTTTGCCTTCACCATCCTCATCTGGGCACTGCTGTATTTTCCCCGATCCGAAAGCATTTCTACTCAAACCACCGACACCTTCATTCAGGAAACCATCGCGGAAACCCAGCAAACGGAAGCCCAAATTCGGTCAGCAATCCAAGAAGAAGATTCCGAATTGGCGGAACAACTGGCGGCAAGAATAGACAGTGCCTATCTCGACCAAAGTTACATGGGTCGCCTCGGGCAAACTCTTCAACCGGTTTTCTCTGCGGCTGGCTTCGACTGGAAAATAACAGTCGGCGTATTGGCGAGTTTCCCTGCACGGGAAGTCATCATTTCCACCCTTGGGGTCATCTACAAACTCGGTGGTGACGTAGATGAAGAATCCAGTGACCTGAGGTCAACCATGCGGCAATCCAAATGGCAATCCGGCAAATTGGAAGGCCAGCCCGTCTTCTCCCTGCCAGTCGTCTTTGCCATCATGGTCTTCTTCGCCCTCTGCTCCCAATGTGCCTCCACACTCGCAGTAATCAGCAAAGAAACGAACTGGAAATGGGCCGTCTTTTCCTTCACCTACATGACCGCCCTGGCCTGGGTCGGGGCAGTCCT
>CAYSOI010000442.1:0-3931 GCA_964432425.1 uncultured Opitutales bacterium
AGATCCACTCCATTCTGACGGGCTTCCGCCACCATCTTCTTGATTAGGGTATCGGTCCCGCCTTGGAAGGTGTAGACGCCCTTGTTCATAAAGTTGGAGAATACAATGCCGTAGGCAATCGCCGGATCATCGAGGGTGGAACCATTGGCGTAGGCAATCGGCTCCATCAGTAGTCGGGCCACATCCGGGCGACCAGGAAAAAACTCTTCGAAAAGATCCCCGATGGTTCGGTTATCATCATCGAAAAAGTTCATATTGCAGATGTGCTCGAAGAACCTCTCGACTGTGCTGGTAGCAATCTTAAAATTATCGTGCAGAATATTCGTAAAATCCTTCCGATCGAAGGACGTCCAGATATTGAAATTCGGATTGATAAACCGGACATTCTTGAGCTGCGTGATCAAGTTGGCGATTTCCTTGGTCCAATACTTGCGGCAGGACTTGATCATACCGGACGGAAAACCATGCAGAGAAATATCAAAAATATGCCCCCCTTTTCTTTTAAACCACGTGGCCAATCCGCCCCATTGGTAATGATGCTCCAACAGCAGCACCGAATGCCCCAACTTCGCCAAATAGTTGGCACTAGTCAGTCCACCCAAACCACTGCCAATCACGACGACGTCATATTGATCCTTTACTCCTTCTAACCAGTCTTTCTTACCCATTTTTATAAGTTGTGCAGCGTGGCTTAATAGACGCACTCAAAGTTTTGAGCAATTACTTTTCCTCAAAACCAGAAATTTCTTTCATGAACTTGTGCAGAACATTAGCATCAGGGCTATTAGGAGCGTAACCAATACTGTATGAGATTCTCTGTTTTCACTTGTGCATTTTTCTTAGGGAGTTTCTCCATGGTCTCTTCCTCCCTGGCAAAGTCACCAGACAAAATCCCGACTCTGGAGCACGACATCCTTCCCCTCTTGCAGAAAAACTGCATGGGCTGTCACGGAGGGCTAAAACAAAAAGCCGGTTTGGATCTCCGCACTCTGGACTCCATGCTCAAAGGGGGGGATGACGGTGAAGTCCTGATCAAAGGCAAACCTCAAGACAGTACACTCTGGTTATCCGTCGTTGAGGACGAAATGCCCAAGGGGAAAAACAAAGACAAGCTGACCGCAGAGGAAAAGAACACATTGAAAACCTGGATCGAGAAAGGTTTTCCTACCGTGGCGGATCTACAAAAACCAGTTCGCACAAACCTTTCCGGCAAAGGCCAACACTCCCCCACGGAAGTTGCGGCGGAGGTGGACCGGCTCATTCTCAACAAACTGAAAGAGCACACACTTCCCCACACAAACCTGGCCAGTGATGAAGAATTTCTGCGTCGAACCTCACTGGATCTCAATGGTAGAGTCCCCGATCAATCCCTGGTGCAGAGTTTTCTGGAATCCAAAGAAGAAAACAAAAGGGAAAAACTGGTACAGGAACTCCTGCAATCCACAGAATACGGCAATCATTTTGGCCGGGTCTGGCGGGACTGGATCTGCCCTCCTGAACTCCCGTCCGACCAGAATGGCGGAAAGCAACCCCACAAACAAGCCAGGGAAATGGGTGCATGGTTTGCCAAGCACTTCAATGATGGCGCCACCTGGGACAAGACTGTTTCCGAACTCCTCAATTTCAACGGCGAACTAAAAAACAATCAGCAGGCCATTTTCTATTCCCTCATCGGTCAGGATGCAAAATCCGATCCGGCCAATTCCGCCCGAACCATCAGTTCCCTCTTCATGGGAATGCAAACCCAATGTGCCCAATGCCACGACGATCCCTACCGAGACTTTGCACAATCTGAATTCTGGGGACTCTCTGCCTTTTTTGGCTCGATGTATGCAGATTTCAAAAAAGTGGAATCCAAGCCCAATCACCCTGAAATCGTAATTCCGAAATCTGCGTTCAAAAATGCAGGCACCAAGGTGAAGGCATCTTTTCCTGGAGACAAAACGATTGATCAAGAGGATAAGTCCGACTGGCGACCTTTCTTTTCCAAATGGCTGACATCCAAGGACAATCCCTTTTTCGCCAAAGCCTTTGTCAATCGTCTCTGGTTTCAGTTGTTTTCCCGTGGTTTGGTAAACCCGATTGATGACATTCGACCTCTCAATCCCCCGACTCATCCTGCCCTGCTGGAAATGTTGGCGGACGAGTTTGTGGCCTCTGGATATGATGTGAGGCACTTGATCCTGTGCATTGCCCTTTCGGATACCTACCAGAGAAGTAGTTTCATCGTAACCAAACTGCCACATGCACAAGCCACTTCCCAACTCGAACTCTTTGGTCGGGCTCCCGTGAAAGTCATGTCCACCGATCAACTTCACCAATCCCTGCAATTGGCTCTCGGAGAGAAACGGCTCGATCTTCGCACACATTCCAAGGAGGACGGAAACACCAATGGAGAATCAGCCGCCGTGGGCGATGAATATCTGGAATTTCAACGCCGGTTCGCCACCAATGAAGAGGATCTGACCGATTTCACACACGGCATTCCACAAATGCTGACGTTCCTGAATCATCCGCGTTTGCTCAAAGGTTCTCTCAATTTGACGGAGCACAAAAAGAAAAACCCAGACTTTGACGAAACTCAAATGGTCCAATGGCTTTACCGATCTTCACTCTCCAGATCTCCTACGAAAGAAGAGCTTAACGATGCCTTGGATTACGCCAAAAGCACGCAAGACTTCAACACCGCTTCCAATGAACTGCTCTGGGTCCTTTTGAACCAGACCGAATTCATTTTGGTCAAATAACCCAATCCTCTTTAACCTGATTCCTGCCATGCAACTGTCCCGTCGCGACATCCTCAAACTCTCTTCTGCCGGCCTGATCTCCACAGCCAGTGTCCCTTGGTTCGAAAACATGGCTCATGCTGGAATTCAACGCCCCAGAGGCAAAGCCTGCATTCTACTATGGATGGACGGTGGACCCAGCCAACAACACACCTTCGATCCTAAACCAGAGGGCGAATTCAAGTCCATCCCGACAACGGTTCCCGGCATTCATGTCACCGAAAAATTCCCAAAGCTGGCCCAATGTATGAAGGATATGGTCTTTCTTCGGTCCATGACGACCCAGATCAATGGTCACTACGACGCGAAGTATTATCTGCACACCGGTTTCAAACGAGTTACCGGATTGGAGCATCCTGCGATAGGTTGCCTGGCTTCATCTCAGGTAGGTCTGCCCAATGACGAAATGCCTGCCTTTGTCACCATTGATGCTGGTTTTGATAAGGGTAATGGCGGGAGGTTATATCGATCTGTACCGGCCTACCTAGGTGCCCAACATGCTCCCCTCGCCGTCCAGAATCCGGAATCCGGGCTGGAAAATCTCAAACCCGATCCAGCGTCCAACATGGATCGCCGGTTACAACTTTTGGCAAAATCAGAGAATCGCTTTGCCAAGAACTTGAAAGTACCTGCCGTGGCAGCCAAACAGGCAGCTTTTGATCGGGCTGTTCAACTCATGAAATCGCCACGATCCGCCGCCTTCAATCTCGATTCGGAACCGGAGTACATCAAAGATCAGTATGGTCGCCATCGATTTGGACAATCCTGCCTTCTGGCACGTCGATTGATTGAATCCGGAGTCAGCTTTGTGGAGGTGTTTCACCGAGGTTGGGACGACCACGAAGGTGCAGCCAAACGCATTGGTGTCCGGGCACCCTGGATGGATGCCGGAATGTCTGCGTTGATTCTCGACCTGAAGACCCGTGGCATGCTGGACGATGTCCTGGTTGTTTGGATGGGCGAATTTGGACGCACTCCTGGAGATGGCAACGGCCATTTCTGCAGAGCCTGGACATCGGCCCTTGCAGGAGGTGGAATCAAGACGGGGCAGGTGGTCGGCAAGACTTCCGAGGGTGGAAGCAAGCCGGGGCATGATGTGGTCGAACGCCCGATCTCCGCACCCGACTTTATTGCCACACTTTGCA
>CAYSOI010000443.1:0-3926 GCA_964432425.1 uncultured Opitutales bacterium
ACGATCACTGCTCAAGTTGAAGTTTCCGAAAGTGGTCAGGATCATGGGGTTGTCCTTGCTCAAGGTGGAAACCGGCATGGTTATTCCCTTCATTTCATTAAAGGTGTTCCCGCATTTGATGTACGAATCAATGGAAAGGTAGCTCGGTTGAAGTATCCAGGAGCAGTCAGAGGACGGTGCAAACTACAGGCAATCCTCAAGCATAATTCCATAGAGCTGAGCATTGATGATGGATTTGGGGTGCGGATGAACTCACCTGGCTTTATTCCGGTTCAACCTCTGGATGAACTTTCTATTGGGCATGATTCCCTTTCGGCTGCAGGCGATTATGAGGCTCCGAATCGATTCAGCGGGAAAGTGTTCTCGCATAGTGTGGTCGTGGGATCTGTACCCAAAAACAAACTACCCCACATCGTAGTCTTCATTTCCGATGATCTGGGGCGGGCGGAGACTTCGGTGTATGGTTCGAAGGAGGTGAGGACTCCAAATATGCAGAGGTTGGCGAATGCTGGGATGACTTTTGACAGTGCGTATGTGGCGTCGCCTTCCTGTTGTCCGAATCGTTACTCTTTGCTGACAGGTTTGATGCCGGCTCGGCATGGAGCTCATCCGAATCATACGTTTCCGAAGGAGGGGACGAAGTATCTGGTGCCTAAGTTGAAGGCGATGGGTTACCATGTGGCTTCGTTTGGAAAGGTTGCTCATCGCAAGGATGGTGAAGTGGGAGCACATTTCAACAGTCGGGATCGGGAGAATATGTCGGAGCATGTGAAGAAGTACTTTGCGGAAAATGAGATTGACGGGCCGGTTTGTCTGTTGGTGGGGGATCGTCGTCCACATGTGGCGTGGACGAAGGAGATGCTTTACGACCCTGACAAGTTGACTTTGCCTGCCTACTTTATCGATACCCCGGAAACTCGTGAACATTGGGCCCGGTACTGTTCGGACATCACTGGAATGGACGAGGAATTGGGGCGAATTCTGGATTTCTCAAAGAAACATTTGGGGGAGAATGTGATCACGATGTTTACGAGTGATCATGGAGGGCAATGGCACCGGAGTAAATGGACACTCTATGATGCGGGCACACGGATTCCGTTGATGGTTTCCTGGCCTGGGTATGTTTTGAAAGGTAGACGAACAGAGGCGATGGTCAGTTGGGTGGATTTGGTTCCGACTTTGATCGATTTAGTCGGAGGAGAAGTTCCGGAGGACATTGATGGGAAGTCTTTTGGAGATGTTCTGATTGGTAAGAAGAAGACACATCGCGATCGGGTTTTTACTACTCATACGGGGGATAACAACTTCAATGTTTTTCCAATTCGTGCGGTGACGGATGGTCAGTACAAATACATTCACAATCTGCGACCTGATGCTTGGTTTACCAATCATTCTGATCGTCTTCGTAAGGATGGTGCCGGGGCATTCTGGGATTCCTGGGATGCAGCGGCGAAGAAGGACTTGAAAGCTCAGGCGGTGCTCGATGCGTATTACACGCGACCTGAGTTTGAATTCTTTGATCTGGAGGCAGATCCGTTGGAGCTGAAGAACTTGGCTGGTTCCAGTGAGCATAAGGATATTCTTTTGAAACTTCGCAAGGAATTGGCGGCGTGGGCAAAGTCGCAGGGAGATGATTTGAAGCCACACCGGGAGCCTTATTTGAGATCGAAACCAATTCCCACCATCAAACAGCCCAAGAGGGTGAAGAAGGCTAAGAAATGAAGTATGGGTTGGAGTTTAGGCTTCAGCCGATAATTACCAAAGTCATAAAGGATTATTATCGCCTAAAGGCTATACTCCAACGTATGAGACAATCCGCTACATGATGCTATGAAACCAATCATCCGATTCAATACACTGATCCTTCTGGGGTTCTTTTTCCTACAATATCTGTCTGCTGATACTCGACCCAATATTGTCTGGATTGTTGTCGATGATATGTCTTCACATTTTGGTTACCAGGGGGAGGCTTTGGTGAGTACTCCTTATGTGGATCGATTGGCGAAAGAAGGAGTTGTGTTCAGTCGGGCTTATGCTACAGCCCCTGTGTGCTCGACGTTTCGTACGGCAATGATTACGGGAATGTACCAAACTGCAATTGGTGGGCATCATCACCGAAGTGGAAGAGGGAAGCTGAAGATTGCATTGCCTGATGGAGTTCGGACGATTCCGGAGTTGTTTCGGGAGGCTGGTTATTTTACATCGATTGCCGATGCTTCTGGAAAGAAGAAGGGGAAACAGGACTATAATTTTTCTTACTTGGAAAGTGATTTGTACGATGGGGTTGATCCTGCCAAGAGAGCGAAAGGGCAGCCGTATTTTGCACAGTATCATTTGAGAGGCGGCAAGTTGCGGAATGTTGAATCATGGTATGAGGAAGTGAAAGTAGGTCTGAGCTCGTTTGTGGATCCTAAAGTGGTGAAATTGCCACCCTATTATCCGGATCATCCTGTGATTCGGGAGGATTGGGCTCAGTATCTGGACTCGGTGAATTATACGGATTTGGAGGTGGGAAGAATTTTGGATCGGTTGAAAGAGGGCGGTTTATTGGATAACACGATTGTGTTCTTCCTTACCGATCATGGAATCAGTCATGCACGGGGGAAACAGTTTCTTTATGAGGAGGGGATTTGGATTCCTTTTGTGGTTTGGGGGCCGGGTTTGGTTCCCGATGGAAAGGTTCGTGAGGATTTTGTTGCTCACATTGATCTTGGGGCGACTTCTTTGCAGTTGGCGGGGATTGAGGTTCCGCAATGGATGCAGGGCAGACCTTTGTTTGGGCCTTGTGCCAAGCTTCGTGAGTTTGTGGTGTCGGCTCGGGATCGATGTGATGAGACGGTGGATCGCATTCGGAGTGTTCGGAAGGGGAACTTCAAATACATCCGCAATTTCTATCCACGGCGTCCCTATCTGCAGCCCAGTAATTACAAAGATGGAAAGCCGTTTATGCCTGTTCTGCGGCAGCTCTATGCGGAGGGTAAACTCAATGCCGCGCAGTCCTTACAGTTGGCGAAAGTTCGTCCGGAAGAAGAGCTCTATGATTTGAGCAAAGATCGGTGGGAGATTCAGAACCTGGCTAGCAGGTTGGAGCATCAGGAGACTCTGGCTGAGCTGCGGGGGGTTCTGGCGAACTGGGTTCTGGATTCGGATGATCAGGGTCGTTTTCCAGAGCCTGCGTCTATGTTTGATAGCGATATGGGATTCTACCTGAACAAGGGTGCAAGGAAGAATCCGGAACAAAAGGCCAATTTGGAGAAGAATATTGCCTTGATGCGGGAATGGCAGGCGGAGGGGAAGTAGACAGGAGGTTTCTGGTAAGGTGCTTGCGACCTTTCAGGGAGTTTGTGGTTACCAGGGTGTGGTCGGTTGTAAACGACCTATAGGACTTATATGACCTTTACTTTTTAAAAGGTTTCCAAGCGGTCGCAGACGCTGGAGATTATGAATTCGGGGGTGGAGGCTCCGGCGGTGACGCCTACGGAGGTGAATTGGGAGAAGACTTCGGGGTTGAGTTCGTCGGCGGTTTCGATGTGGAAAGTGGGGCGGCCGTGGGATTCGGCAAGTTTGACGAGTTTGCAGGTGTTGGCGGAGTGGCGACCTCCGATGACGACGATGGCTTCGGCGCCTTGTTGGACGAGGTCTTCGAGGCCGGATTGGCGTTCTTTGGTGGCGCCGCAAATGGTGTCGAAGACTTGGGCTTCGGGGTAGAGTTCGAAGAGGCGGTTGTGGAGTTTTTGGTATTCGTGGGAAAACATGGTGGATTGGGATACCATGCAGACGCCGTTATTGAATTTGGGAAGGCGATTGAGGTCGTCGAGGTTTTGGACGACGTGGCCTTTGCCGTCGGAATAGCCGAGTAGGCCCATGACTTCGGGGTGCTTGGGGTCGCCGAAGATGATGACTTCGTAGCCTTGCCGGGCGTGGTT
>CAYSOI010000444.1:0-2395 GCA_964432425.1 uncultured Opitutales bacterium
CCGTGAAATGTCTGCTTGTTTGAGAATGCGATGAAGTAGAGAGAGTCCAACTTCGTTCTTATGAGGATTGGGAATGGTCAAGGTGATATCATCTTTAATCATAAAAGGATGTTAACCTCCTTGATAAGGCCCTTCAAATCCAGCTTTCTTCAAAAAACGTACTAAATCCTTCTGCTTGATTGGTCCGTAGGATGGCATGCTAGGCAGCGGATGCTTCTTTTATGGTGATGGTGATTCCATCAATCTCAGGAATGGATAAATTTTTGTAGATGCGCAGAAGGAGCCATTCTTCGAGGATTTCCTCCAGTTCTTTTCTACATTTCTCAAGGGTTGCACAATTCGCAAATACACCCTGACAAGCCGGGATTTCACCATAGTAACTTTGGTCTTCGGGAAGAATCTCATACTTTGCCTGATCCATAGCCCGGTCAATGTATTCACGTATCATGCTTGGGAATTTACTACGGTCTATTGGTATATCAACTTTATTTGCGATTTAGATATATTTGGTCTGGCCACTTGTCACTCACGACAAAGATCGCCTCCTCCTTGGAATCCATCAGATGAATGGGTTGATATGAAGATACAAAGTGCTTCGCCAAGTACTCCCTGACTTCGCATCCTCTCCGAGCTGTCTGAACGACTGGTACAGTAAACCAATGTGGCTTCTCCAGAATGTGATAGTGTTTCTGACTATCCAACCAGTCCAGTTCTGATGCTAGAATCCAGGTTCCTCGAAGATGATCCGGGTGAACATATTCGGACAAATGCTTTGGCGTAGGATCATTGGGGTGATAGTAGAGTCGACCTTTGACAAACCCTTCGCTTTTCCGGACCTCCGGCAGGAACTTCTTTCCCAGTGGAAGTTGATGACCGACCAAACGGGTGACTTTGCGGTCCAGGGTATCCGCGGCATTGGGACCGATGAAATTCCCTTCATGGTGTAGGTAGAACTTCACTGCTGTTTCCCAATGAGTCAGGATGCCACCTGCGTCCCGGAACACAAAGTCCAGTTCCCCCAAAGTTCGCTTCTCTTCCTGCACTTGTAGCCCCCGCTCCACCATTTCCACCTGACGCATTTCGGTCAGCCAGAATTCAACCAGAGCCTCGAAGTACCGACCCACTTGGCGAGTTTGTCGATCACGGAGCCATTCGACAAGACGGGTCAGGTCTACGTCTTGCAACGTTGCAGCATGGACGGATTCCCGAAGTAGGGGAGAGCTTTCCACAACCCATTGAAGGTCACGGAAAGCCTGGGAGGCAATTGGTGAGGAAGCCAAACTTACCCTGGGTAGTTGGCGACGTAGACCGCTTTCACCTGCGTGTAGTCCAGGAAAGTGTCTTCACAATTGACTCCACCACCCGGACCTCCAGAGATTCCCTGGCCTCCGTAAGGCAGACCATAAGCAACCGAGTTGTGACAATTCACCTGGCAGGTGCCGTCACGGAATTCTTTGGCCAGAGCCACCCCTCGATCCAGATCCTGCGTCCAAACACTGGCACCCAGACCATACGGCGAACTGTTTGCCAACTGCAGTGCCTGCTCCGCTGAGTCTACCGGGCAAACCGTGGCATAAGTATGGAACACCTCCAGCGGATTACACTCAACACCTGGTTCTGTGCGGTAAAGTGCAGGTTTCAGGTAAAAGCCATCTTTACCAGCGACCTCGGCAACACCGCCAGCCAGCAGTGCCTGGCCACCACGGGCAACCGTTTCCGCCTGGGCCTGGAGGATACGACGTTTTTGAGTCGGATTCACCACAGCTCCCAATTGAGTACCTTCATCACCCTGATAACCGATCTTCAGCTTCTCCATGAAGGCCTTTTGAGCATCGATGAAAGGATCAGCAATCTTCTTATCCACGAAGACTCTGTGGATCGTGCAACAGGTTTGCCCAAAGTGCTGATTTACATAGCGACCCACCATTCGAGCCACCAACTCCGGATCCGCATCCTCCAGCACAATCGCGGAACCATTGCCCCCCATCTCCCGTTTCATCCGGGTTCCATGACGGTCACAGGTTCTCAAAATCAATTGTCCCACTCCTGGTGATCCCGTGAAAGAAATGTAACGAACACCCGGATGCTCCGCAATGCATTGTCCTGTAATCTCGCCACGTCCTGGCAATACATTGATCACTCCCGGAGGAAAGCCCGCTTCTTCCGCCAACTTCCCGATGTACAAAGCAGAAAGGGGAGTGTCTTCCGCCGGTTTGATGAGAATGGTATTCCCAGCCAGAAGTGCCGGGAACATGAACCACGCCGTCAACACCACTGGATAATTCCATGGAATGATCCCCGCCACAACTCCCCAAGGCTCCCGATAAGTATAGCCCTGCACTCCATCCCCCACTTCTATCGCCGGGCCATCTCCCATCGCAACCCTTTGGGCCAC
>CAYSOI010000444.1:2495-3918 GCA_964432425.1 uncultured Opitutales bacterium
ACCGTCGCCAACACCTCCTGCGAACCCGGATCCGATGTCTGAAACGTCGCATTCATCGACCCCGCCACACTCTTCCCGCCAATGATGCCGCCCAACGGGTTTCCGCCGTTGGCACAAAACTCCGAAAACTTGGCTGGAGTGGTAAAAGCAGATGCCGTGAAGGCCTGAATGGAATCTAAAGATGCAATGGACATGGCTGATTATACTAGGTTGGAAAAAAACGTGTAATGAAGGTCGAATCTTTTCAATGCCCCTTCACGAAGTCTAGGCAGAAATCAGTCCGAACTTGTATGGATCAGCTATCCTAACTCATACTTTTGCAGTCGCCAAATCTACAAAACAGGTGTATGAGTCATAGAATAATCGACCCCGCAATAGATTATTATGAAATCCAAAAAAACTGAAATACCCAACGCTCAACCTGATTCTCAAAAGAAAAAAAAGACCTCCAAGAGGAAGTCTACAAAAGTACCCCCCAAGCCAGGTGGAGTGATGCAGGAAGCCTTCCCGATGGTTGCCATCATTGATGAACAAATCCGGACAAGCATCCCACCGGAGCTAGTGGAACGGGTCAGGAAGACCAAAAGCAAAAAGGAGATCATCAGTTCAGTCTATCCCTACCAAAGGATGATGGACAAAAAGACCTACGAAGAGGAAATCAAACTCCTCCAAATTGAGCTGGTCAAAATGCAGGCATGGGTCCAACACACAGGGGAGAGGATAGTCATCATCTTCGAAGGCCGGGATGCAGCAGGCAAGGGAGGCACAATCAAACGCTTCGTGGAGAACCTCAATCCCAGGGGAGCTCGAATTGTGGCTTTGGCCAAACCCACCGAAACCGAGAAAGGTCAATGGTATTTCCAGCGTTATGTGGAGGAACTGCCCACCAAAGGAGAAATCGTTTTTCTGGATCGGTCCTGGTACAACCGCACTGGTGTCGAGCATGTCATGGGGTTTTGCACTCCCCATGAATACCTTGAGTTCATGAGACAGGCTCCCGAATTCGAACGCATGTTGGTTCGCAGCGGCATCCGCTTTTTCAAATTCTGGTTCTCCGTCAGTCGTGAGGAGCAGTTACGAAGATTCATCAGCCGTGCTCAGGACCCTCTCAAACAATGGAAGCTCAGCCCCATGGACGTCGAATCCCTCGGCCGTTGGGATGAATACACCCGAGCCAAGGAAGCCATGCTCTTTTATACCGATACTGCCGATTCCCCATGGCATGTTGTCCGGTCCGACGACAAAAAACGTGCCCGGCTCAACGCCATCAAATTTCTCCTGCAAAGCGTTCCCTACGAAGGCCGAAACGATGACCTGGTCCAAAAATTTGACCCCAAAATCGTAGGCTCTGCCAAAGACATCTACGAAATCGGAGAAAACCAACCCCGCCCCGTCCTGGGCGACAGCGAGATGAATTGAGCCT
>CAYSOI010000445.1:0-3875 GCA_964432425.1 uncultured Opitutales bacterium
GGCAATTATGGAGCCACATTCGATGGAATGAATTCGGTGACTTGATTTATATGAACCGGAATCTCACGGAGTGAAGCTCAGGCTGACTCCAACATTTCCTCAATCACATCCAGGAGTTTCTGGATCGCAACTGGTTTCATCAGATACTTGTTGATCGCAGATTCACTTAATGCAGTCATCACGGTTTCCGGGTCGGAGTGTGATGTCAGCAGAATGGATTGAGTCGTGGAATAGCGCTTTTTGATTTCCTGAATCAATTCAATCCCATTTTGCCCAGGCATCGCATAGTCAACCAGAGCAAGATCAAAGGGGCCATCTTCTTCCAATACTTGCAACGCCTGTTCTGCGTCTCTTGCCGTACTGACAGTGTAATATTTGGACAGTACTTTCTCCAGGGAATTTAAAACCTCAGGAGTGTCGTCGACAAGGAGCAGGTGTTTTTCAGTCATAATCCAAGATCCGAGTGTTGTAAATTTTTGAAACCAGCAATCTTTGCTAAGGGGGCGATTGATTAAAAGTATAGTGCAGTTTGTGGAATTCTGCGTCAGAGGGCAAAGGTTTTGTTTGTCGCTCCAATCATTATTGAGCTGAGTCCACTGCCAATCCCCAGGAGGGCCACTTTTTCGTTTGGTTGAATGACTTCTTTCTCCATGGCCATAGCCAGAGTAACTGGAAGAGATACGGAACCGACATTACCCAGACTTGGATAAGTCGAGAAATCGAGGTCTTCGCTTAAGTGAAGTGTCTCGTAGAGAAGTCTCTGGTGTGCCCTGCCGACCTGGTGTGTGATGGTGTGTTCAGGGGTGTTGGAATCCCAACCGGTTTCTTTCTTAAACAGCTCCCAATTCTTTTTGGCCAGGGCAATCCCTGCGTGCAGGAGTTCTTCTGAATCTGTTTGCATCTCCAGAGATTGTGCGGCGCTGGAGGCGTTATCCCCTTCACACAGATGGTTGTGGGAGGTATCGGTCTGGAGAGTAGCGGTTTCCAGTTGCAAGGCACTTCTCCCCTTGACCTCATCAGAATGAGTGAGGATCGCAGCCACGGCCCCGGCTCCAATGGTGAGATTGGCAAAGTAGGGCTTGATGGACTTACGTGTGTGTTTTGGGTCCAGAAGCTGGTCGATGGTGTGTTCAACCAGAGGCTGACCGTTTTCACCGGCAACGATCAGGGCATTGCGAATCTGCCGGGTTTCAATCAAGCCTGCGGTCAGAACCATGGCGTTAAGAAAGCCGAGGCAGGCATTGGAGATGTCAAGGATCTGGGTATGGCCCGAAAGATTGAGATTGTTATGTACGTAGGAGGCCGTGGCGGGTTCGAGGCGGTCTCTGGAGACGGCGGAATGAATGAGGATGTCGAGTTGTTCCTTGGGATAGTTTGTTTGATCCAGAAGGTTTTGGGCTGCGTAAGTGCTGGCTTGGGAAGCGGTGGTATCTCTTTCCCAGAACTGTCGTTGCCGAATGCCCGTCATGTGCTCCAATCGGCCAAATGGAAGCTTTAGCCGTTCGTACATGGGAGCAAGGCGTTGTTCAATATCCTCTGAGGTACAGGTGTTGGGACCTAAGGCATACCCGAGATGCTGAATGACCACATTGTTGAAATGCATGATAAGCGATCGAAACGGAGATTACTCGGGACGCATGGCCAGATCGATAATTTCCTTATCAAAATAGTTGTTGTCCATCCCGGCATTGATCGTGATGCCTTGAGCGTTGATTCCACTGGATGCTGGACTCAAAAGAAACATGGCCGTATTGGCCACCTCTTGCGTCGTCAGCCCTCTTTTACGAAGTGTCAGTTTCTCACTGAACAAATAACTTTCCAGGTAGCCGGGGATCCCCGCGGAAGCACTGGTTTTGAGTGGTCCGGAGTTGACGGTATTGAAGCGAACCTGGGAGTCTTCGCTGAAAGATTTTGCCAAGTAGCGGGTTGTGGTCTCCAGGGCGGCTTTGATGGGAGCCATGTAGCCATAGTTGGCAGCGGTGACGAAGGTAGATGAGATTCCGACCGCTACAACCGAGGCCGTATGGGTAAGAATCGGCTTACAAAACCTGGCAATTTCGACCAGGGAAAAACTGGAGATGGCGGTGGCCTGCAAATAATCCTGACGTTGCGTTTCGTGGAAGGGTTTAAAACCATCCGAATAATTGGCAAAGGCAACGGAATGGAGGATGCCGTCCAGAACCACTCCTTCATCTTTCAATTGCTCCGCCAAGGCTTGGATCTGCTCGGTAAACTCTACATCGCAAATGTAGGTAGGGCGGTCTCCTATGAGTTTCTGCAGGGATTCCAAGCGTTCTTTGGAGCGGACGCTGTAAAGTACTTTAGCCCCTTCTTCTTCGAGGGTTTTACCCACGTGCCAGGCAATGCTTTTGCGATTGGCGACCCCAAAGTTGAGGAATGTTTTTCCTTCAAGGTTAAGAAAGCTCATTCTCAGGAATTGGAATCCTTGTTTTCCTCAACAAGTGCGAGGGAAAACTTTACGGTCATGACCATTTTGCCATCACGGGTGATCTTGCCTTTGAGAAAATGAAATTTGCCCAGAATCTCACTATGCTCAGCTTCAATGGTGAGTTCATCTCCCGGTTTCACCATTTGCTTAAACTTGGCATCCTGAATCCGAGTGAGTACCGGGATGAGGTTTGTCTCGGTATCTGCATTGGCATCAAGGTTGTGAACTTTGGAAAGATAAATGGCGGCGGCTTGGAAGACCGTTTCGCAAAGCAGGACGCCTGGCATAATCGGGTTCCCTGGATAGTGGCCGGCAAAGTGAGGTTCTTCCGCCCGTACGGTTCGGGTGGCACGAATTCCTTTTTCGGTGATCTCTTCGACATTATCGACAAAGAGGAATGGAGGGCGGTGTGGTATACTTTGGTAAACTTCGTCGGACATTTCAGCAGGCATCATTGAGTTTGTTCCGCAGTGGGAATTGAGGAACGCAGGTATTTGTCAACCTTGTTTGAGACAATGACGCCGTAGTTGATGGTTCCAAGCCAACCAGACATGATGATACCAACAGAGCCAGCATGGTACATTCCGTGGACCTTTTCCGGAAGTTCCTGGGAAACTTTCAGCCCTTCAAACTTGGTTCCAAATGAGGTGCCCCCGGTATGACGAGTGTAATAATTGATAGTCCTTGGAGTTGCGGCTTCGACATGATCGATCTTCTCACGAATGTCTGGAATGAATTTTTCCAGAGATTGAATCGACTCTTCACAAAGACGCTCCTTCTCCTGCTGGTATTCTTCTTCGGAAAGATTCGCCCAGTCTTCCCATTTCGCATTCAAGGAGGCAACCACCGCATACCTCGGTTCCTTGAGGTGAGGTCTTGTATCGGGATAGTAGACACTGAACGTCCGGCTCTGAGTGTGAATATCGGTCAACTCATCACTTGAAAAGTCTTTGGAATCTGAAGTAAACACCAAGTCTCCAATGTCGGGAATGGTCTCCCCTTTTTTGATACCGATGTAAACTTGGCAAGAACTGGAGTTGACCCGTACATTCTTTGCTTCCTCCAGGTATTCTTTGTCGAGGTGTTTGGGGTCGATCAAATTGAGGACGGTGTTTTTCAGATTTGCATTGGACAATACGGCCTGGCAGGCAATGTCCCGACCATTCACCCGAATGCCGGTGACCTGAGGCACGTGCCCTTCTTTTTCCTCAATGATGATATTCTCCACGAGAGCCTCCCTACGAAGATCGACTCCATTCTGCCGGGCTTCCGCCACCATCTTTTTGATCAGAGTGTCAGTCCCGCCCTTGAAGGTGTAGACCCCTTTATTCATGAAGTTGGAGAAGACAATGCCGTAGGCAATGGCAGGATCATCCAGAGTGGAACCATTGGCGTAGGCAATCGGCTCCATGAGAAGGCGTGCCAC
>CAYSOI010000446.1:0-3856 GCA_964432425.1 uncultured Opitutales bacterium
CTGACGACAATGGCTGGCCGGGTTTTGTTGATTTCCGACCCCATTGTAGGGTCCAGATTGACCAGATAAATACTAAACCGATTGATCCTCATGAAGGCTATCAATGTCCATCTCAGCCCAATCCGACCAGTCTTCTTCCGAGGCTGCCATTTGTGAATAGGTCTCTTCCCAGGACACCTTGGAATTGTCAGTAGAATGGACAAAAATGCCTCCATTCTTTTCTTCAATCACTACCTCCTCCGAAAGCCCAGCCCGTTGAATCATGGCTTGCGGTATCCGAATACCACGGCTATTGCCAATTCTCACTAACTTAGATCGCTTGATCATGACGCAAGTATTTACGGTAATTACACGCAGTCAAGAAATTCACCATTCTCTTGAAATATCTGGAATCATTGTTGAAGAAAAAGTGAAAATGATCGGTCGGATCAGTCCGATCTGACCTATAAAAATCATCATGAAGAAACTACTGCTCCCCCTCTTCCTTTTCTGTCAACTTCACCTAAGCGGACAACCCATCCGCATTCTTTTTCTGGGTCACGAATCCCAGCACCACAACTCCAATGCCTTCTACCCGATGCTGGCCAAGGCTTTGGGGCGGGAGGCCATCTATTTCGATTATGTGACCACTGTGGAAGCGGCCTTGGGAGATGCGGAGTATCTGGGCAAATTTGACGGACTGTTGCTCTACGCCAATCATGGAAACATCACGCCCCAGCAATGGAAGAACCTGAAGAACTACGTGGAGAACGGGGGCGGGTTTCTGCCCATTCATTGTGCCAGTTGGTGCTTTGGGAATGAGCCCGGTTTCGACAAGTTGGTTGGGGCTCGGTTTGCACATCACAAAGGCGGGATCTTTGCTCCCAAGACATTGCAGAATCAAAAGGTCATCAAAGACTTACCGCTTTTGGAAGCCTGGGACGAGACCTATGTGCACAAGAACCACACTTCAGATCGCACGGTCCTGCAAGTCAGGGAAGTTGCTGGCAAAGATGACAACATCAAGAAAGCGGAACCCTGGACATGGATTCGCACTCAGGGAAAAGGTCGAGTGTTTTATACGGCCTCCGGGCATGATGAGCGAGTGTGGAACCATGCGGCGTTTCATGAGCTTTTGAAGAAGGGGATTCTCTGGGCAGTGGGAGAGGAACGCCGGAAAACTTACCAAACCTTCATCGCTCAACGTCCACCGTTGCAATATGAAGAACGGGGCAATGTCCCCAACTATGAAAAACGCCCCAAACCGCTCCCCTATCAACTTCCGCTTTCACCGGAAGTCAGCATGCAGTATACGAGAGTTCCTGTGGGTTTCCGGCTCGAACTTTTCGCCAGCGAACCGGACATTGTGAACCCCATCTATATGCAGTGGGATCACAAGGGAAGACTCTGGGTTGCGGAGTCACCGGATTATCCAAACGAATTGACCGGTAACCGCAAAGGCAATGACACGATCAAGATCCTGGAAGACACGGATAAGGATGGTCGATGTGACAAAGTAACCATATTTGCAGACGGGTTGAACATCCCGACTTCCTTCACCTTTGCCAATGGTGGCGTCATCGTGGCTCATGCTCCGGATTTTCTCTTCATGAAAGATACAGATGGGGACGACAAAGCGGATGTCCGGGAAGTTCTGTTTACCGGATTTGGAGTTGGGGATACTCATGCAGGTCCCAGCAACCTTCGCTATGGTTTTGACAACTGGGTGTACGGAACTGTCGGGTACGCCCGGTTCAACGGAGTAGTTGGGGGAGAAAAGCACAACTTTGGCATGGGCGTATTTCGATTCAGGCCGGATGGCTCCAAGATGGAATTCCTGCATCAGTTCAACAACAACACCTGGGGCCTGGGGTTCAATGAAGCGGGAGATATTTTTGGTTCCACGGCCAACAACAATCCAAGTTTCTTCGGAGGTCTGCCGACAACAATCTTTGGTGCAAAACGTAAAATGTCGGCCAAGATGATTGCCGACTCTCCAACCTTTCATCCCATCACGCCCAACATTCGCCAGGTGGATGCGTTGAACGCCTACACCGCAGGATGTGGACATGCTTTGGCGACCAGCAAGGCGTTCCCACAAGATTGGCAAAACCAAATGGCATTCATCTGCGGCCCGACCGGCAACCTCTTTGGTGGTTACAAGATCCAGAAAGAGGGTTCCGGTTTTTCCGCCAGAAATGCCTTTTCCATTGTTGCCAGTGCCGACGAATGGTTCTCTCCCATCGTTGCTGAAGTTGGGCCAGATGGTCACCTCTGGTTTCTGGATTGGTACAATTTCATCATTCAACACAACCCGACCCCAAGCGTACAACGTGGGGGATACAATGCGAAACGAGGCAAAGGCAATGCTCACATTAATCCGAACCGTGACCGCCAACATGGCCGGGTTTATCGACTGGTTTGGGAAGGGGCGGAAAAGTCAGACGTATGTGCATTGGACTCCAATTCCCCCGAAGACCTGCTCCAGGCATTGAAGAGTGACAATCTATTCTGGAGACAAACCGCCCAAAGGCTCCTGGTGGAAAGAGGAAAGAAGGATGTGGCAACCGAACTGAAAAACCTGGTTCAGGCAGGTTCCAAGGCTTCCATTCATGCCTTGTGGACTCTGGAAGGTTTGGAAGCTCTGGATAAGGAAACTCACAAAGCCGCTCTCTTCAGTAAAAACCCGGATGTTCAAACCAATGCCCTCCGTGCCTTGGGACCAGACGCAGCCTCTGCCAACCTTCTCTTTGATAGTACCTTGCTGACGTCCAGCGATTTGCATGCTCGTCGGGTTGCCTTTACCCAGTTGGCACTGCTGGACGATGACGCGATCCGTTCACAGACCGCAAGTTTACTCCTGAAAAATCCAGAGAATGCCGAAGAGGAATGGCTCAGCCTGGCCCTTCGTGCTGCGGGTGGAGCAACGTCCCAAACATCAGGAGGATTTACCACTGGCCCCAACCTCGTCCCCAACCCATCTTTTGAGGAAGCGGATGGAAAGCTACCCACAAAATGGAATATCCGCACCTACTCTGGTCCAGCGGGGAAAGCTGTCCACACGTTGGAAAGTCGCTCCGAATATGTTCGGACAGGAAAGCATTCCTTCAAGATCCACTCCAATGATGGGCACGACACCAGCCTGTACACTTCAGTTGAGTTAAAAAAACAAACGGACTACCGCCTCTCCGGCTGGGTCAAGACCGCAGGACTCAAGGGCGCCCGAGGAGCCCAGTTCAACATACATGAACTCCAGGCCGATGGCCGAACGAATGCAAAGCTCGGCGACAATGATTGGACTGGTGTACAAGTACGTTTCAATTCGGAAGGCAGATCCCAAATCACCCTAAACGCCCTGTTCGGCGGATGGGGCCGC
Organism: uncultured Opitutales bacterium; assembly: GCA_964432425.1. Classification (GTDB taxonomy): domain Bacteria; phylum Verrucomicrobiota; class Verrucomicrobiia; order Opitutales; family JABJCN01; genus JAYPDO01. The sequence goes on from CAYSOI010000446.1 coordinate 3,356, forward strand.
AGCAAAGGCACCGTATGGTTTGATGATGTCGAGTTGGTGGAGCTCATTCCGATTCAACTGAATGAAAAAGAGACGGGAATCGTGATTGGTAATGCACAAAAAGGGGAAAAGATCTTTCACCAACATCTAGCCGCCGCCTGTATCCGCTGCCATTCCCTGGAAGGCAAAGGCGGCAATATCGGCCCCCCCATGGACGGCATCGGAACCCGAAAAGATCGGGCCTATCTCCAGGAAAGCCTGGTCAACCCAACCGCCACATTAGCCAAAGGCTATGAGAAGCTCATCAACAGCCCAATGCCCCCGATGAACATCGTCCTCAATGAACAGGAGATCGAGGATGTGTTGGAGTATCTGGTCACTTTGAAAGAAGAGAAGAAGTGATTTAAGTCAGCTGATCATGACATGTACAAAGATACCAAAAAAACAAATTTGACCATTTTATTGGTCAATTCTAGAGTTAACCCATGATTTCAGATGAAGCAATTCGGGTTCTGAGTGTGA
>CAYSOI010000447.1:0-3852 GCA_964432425.1 uncultured Opitutales bacterium
TGAGTTGAAACTGCGGGATTTTTTTTCATTTCTTTTCGTAAGATTGTCTGAATGTTGGCAGCAATGGGCTGAATTCATTTACTTTTGTGCAGTCCGAAAATTCCAATCATCCAGCTGAGCCCAATGAGTTGCAGGAGGCTTTTTTGCGTCTCTGGACTCATCATGAGCCAGGATTGAGGGCGTTTGTGGGTTCCTGTAGCCCGAATTCTGCGGAGGTGGATGAGGTGATGCAGGATGTGAGCATTGCGGCTTGGAAGAAGTTTCATACTCTGGACGATCACTCTGCTTTTGCACCCTGGGTCTTTACAGTGGCTAAGTATGAACTGCTCATGACGCGGAGGCGACATGCACGTAACCGTCTGGTCTTGTCCAACGACATTGTCGAAACCTTGGCCAAGGAAGCCGCAGAAGAAGTTACTCTCCGGCACCAGCAATTGGATGCTCTGGACAACTGTATCGAGAAGTTACCAACTGAGCGACAGGAACTCGCTTTGGCTGCCTACCGCAAGGAAACTTCCATCCGTGACATCGCCAAGCAACAGGGGCGTTCGGAGGGTTCTCTTTACCAACTTCTTTCCCGTATCCGGAAGCAACTGTTTCAGTGCATGGAACAAACCCTTTCCCAAAGCTCATGAAGGACAAAGACTTCGATCTACTCCATCGTTACCTAAACGGCAATTTGCCTCCATCAGAACAGGAGGCTCTGGAGACCTTGCTTCGAACAAATCCAGAGGCCCGGAAGACCTTGCGATCTCTGGCCACGGTGGATGAAAAGTTGCGTGAACGTTCTGCGGTAGAGGAGTTTGTGCCCCATGCTCCTGTAGAAGTCAGTGCTTCCTGGTGGCAGCAGGTTCTCCCTGTTCTTGGCGGCATGGCGGCCATGTTGGTGCTGGGGCTCTTCTATTGGAAAACACAAGATCAGCCTACTGAAACGGAAGAGCCTGGGATTGCCCGGATCATACGAATGGAGGGGGCAGGGTTTCTAAATGGTGTAAAAGGTCTTGCTGATGGTTCCGAACTGTATGCCGGAACTGACCTGACCATGGAGAACGGGCTCATTGAACTGGCTTACAGGGAAACAGGTGTCCATGTGATTGCCTCCGCCCCTCTGTATGTTCACCTCGACACAGACATGCGGCTCATGCTCAAGAGGGGGGAAGTGAAGTTGGTTGTGCCGCCACAGGGGATTGGATTTGTGGTGGAGACTTTGGAAAGAAGGATTACGGACCTTGGCACAAGCTTCGTTGTTTCAGCCAAGGAGAATGGATCGGAAGTTCTGGTATTGGATGGAGAGATCAATGTTGATGGTCGGGATGGCAAAGCAGGGAAGTTGATGGTCGAAGGCGATGTGGCCGCATTCAGCAAGGCCGGGACAATGAAATTGCGTTCCGGACGCCCAACCTTGGGAGTCCCTGAATTGCCGGTTCCTGAAATCGCTTTGTCGCCGAATTTTCTCAAAGGCAAAATCCTTGGATTCCAACGTGGCTACCAATACCCACGTATTCATCCCAGTGAAGACGTGATCGGGAAACAGTTGATGCCTCTGATTCAATCAGGCTTTAAGGATGTGTCCTGCCTCTCCATCATGAAGCAAGGGAATCCTCTTCGCTTCAATGGAATCCTGGGAACTTACGACAACTTTCCCAAGGCAACTGGTCTGGCTCCCTTTTCAAAGGATTATGGTTGGCTCGCCTGGTATCATGGTGAAGTTTCTGCCCCCGAACCGGGTCGCTACAGGTTCTGGGGTTATGCGGATAATCAACTCCTGCTTTCCATTGATGGTAAACCTGTCTTCGAAGGGTCGCGTTATGATTCTACTTTTCGGAAAGTTCTTGGGGTTTCCCGTCAGAATCATCCATCCCTGCCTTGTTTGAACGCCCGGGCCGGGTTCGCCTCAGGTCCATGGGTTGAGCTGGATGACCAACCCTTCCAGCTCGATATCCTTTTCGGCGAAACTGCTGGACACTGGACCTCCGGCATTCTCCTCGTTGAGCGGGAAGGTGCGAGTTATGAGCAAACCTTCTGGGGACAACCGAAATGGCCCTTGTTCCTTACCGAACCTCCGACTCCAGAGTCCCGCAAGCAATTGGAATCCATCCAAAAGCATCTGGAAAACAAACTCATGGGGTCCTTCTCGATTCCCGGAGATTCTGTTTGGCGTGTAGTGTCGGATTCCTAGTCATCCGAAAGCAAGAAAATGACCAAAGTCATAACCCAGCATTCTCGCAATTCTGCTTACTCCTCGTACAAGGGAGGAGCCTGGACTCTTTTTCTCTTTGTCACAATGTTCCTGTCCTCAGGGCTGGATTCACTGGCTAAACCGAATGTCATCATTATCTATTCGGATGACCATGGCTATACCGATCTGGGTATTCATGGGATTGATGGCAATGTCGAAACCCCTCACATGGATGCTCTTGCTAAAGGCGGGGCACTGATGAAGGCTGGCTACAGTACGGCACCTCAATGTCGTCCATCCCGATGTGGACTTCTGGCGGGGCGGATTCAGAACGAGTTTGGGTTTGCAGATAACAAGGCCGATGCCGGGGCAGGGGAAGGTACATTGCCGAGGGTGTATCCTGAAGGTACAGACATGGCTGGGAAACCCTTGCTCACTCTTGCCGATCGAATGAAGGCTCTGGGGTACGTGACCGGGTTCTCCGGGAAGTGGCATTGTGGGCCTAATCATGACAACGACCAGGAATTCGATCCCCGTGGACGTGGCTTTGATGAGTATTGGGTGGCTCCCATGACCATGGGCTATACCAATCTTGATTTGGAGGGCAATCTTGTCCCTCACCAAAAGAAGTCTAAATGGCCACCAGCTCTTCAGAACCGAGTCATCCTGCAGGGGAAGTTTGCCGAGGCATTTGTGAAGAGGAACAAGGACAAGCCGTTCTTCCTGTACTTTCCGATGTATGGCCCGCATGTGCCCATGATCTCAAAAAAAGATCCCTATTACCGGAACTTTCCCAAGCAGGATTATCCCCACTACAATGAAGGGCAGGATGATATCCGGCGTCAGGGATTGGCCTTGTTGAAAGCGATGGATGATGCTGTCGGTGGATTGGTGAAAACGCTTCGTGAAAATGGTCTTGAGCAGGATACCTTGATTCTCTTCGCCGGGGACAATGGGGCACCCGGCAAGCAAACTCACGATAGCCCGATTGGGAGTTGGAATGGATCGAATAATGTACCCATGCGAGGTACGAAAGGCTGGCTTCTTGAAGGCGGCATCCGAGTGCCCATGTTTGCCTACTGGAAGGGGAAGGTGTTGCCTGGGCAAGTGATCAATGAAATGGTCACAACCCTCGACTTTACTGCAACAGCTGTGGCCGTGGCCGGAGGCGAAATACCCAAGGAATTTGATGGCACTGATCTCATGCCTCGTTTGACTGGATCCATTGGTAAAATTGCTCGTAGCCAGCCCATGTACTGGGATTTTTACACGGGTCAGGCGATCCGCAAGGGGGACTGGAAGTTGTGGCGAAAAGACGATACCACAGTCCTCTTCAACATCGCAAAAGATCCTGCTGAACTCACCAACCTTGCCTATAAGCACCCTGGCCGTGTTCAGGAAATGAACAAGCAACTGGATGTGTGGGTTTCCTCCCTTCCAACCATGGCTCGCTACAATCCGGCAGGCCGAGGTCAGAGCATGGGCAACTCCCTTGAAGGTGCTCCTGATGGTGTCATAGCCGATCCTCGATATCTGGTCCCTTATGATAACCCTGTCCCCACACCCTATCCGGCGGCAGTTGAATCTCCTGGTGGACCCTCGGTGATTGCTGAACCTGCCAAAGCCAAAGCAAAGAATTCAAATGCTCCCAGCAAGGCCAAGCCGAAACGCCC
>CAYSOI010000448.1:0-3842 GCA_964432425.1 uncultured Opitutales bacterium
ATCACCGAAGGTGGTGACGAAGACGGTATCGGCGTCAGTGTCAGCGACGAAGGCAACATCCTCATCCAGACCACGGAAGACGGTAACATCACCTTGGGTGAAGATGCGGATGTAAAAGCCACCACCGGCCACATCAGCCTGATTACCAATGGCAACTTCGAGCAGGAAGCCATGGGTGACATAATTTCTACCACCGGCACCATCGACGTTCTTTCCGAAACGGGCACTATCACCATGGATGACAACGCCCAAACCACCAACACGGCGAACATCCGTTACCAAGCCAATGGCGACATCCTTCTGGGTGGTCTGATCACCACCGCCGACATCAGCGTCATCAGCGAAACTGGCAGCATCCTCGATAGCGGCGATACCTACATCGACCTCTCCGCCGACGAAGTTCGCCTGGTCGCCGCAGTTGGCGTCGGTGAACTGGGTGAAGATGTTGATCCGCTTGAAACTACGATTGCGGAACTGACTGCCTCGGCAGGGGAGAACGGCATCAGCCTCCTCGAAACGGACGGTCTGACCGTGGATGACGTGACCGTCACCATCCACCGTGTCGCTGCTGATGCAACCGTCTCGGATGTGACCGATGAACTGCAAAGTGATCTGGTCACCAGCAGCAACGGTAGCATCGTGGTTCGCAGCACCACCGGCGACCTTACGTTCAACGACGGCACCGCTACTGACAATGCCACCGCCGTAACCGCCCATGGCACCGGCAATGTTCTTCTGGAAGCGATCGACGGCAACCAAATCTACAACGCCGGAGTGACTTCCGGCACGGGCCACCTCAGCATCGTGACCAGTGATAGCCTGACCCAAAATGCCGACGGCGACTTCACCAGTGCAACCGGTGACATCTACGTCACTGCCGACAGCATCACCATGGATGACCAAGCCCTGACCGACTCCGGTGATGGCGACATTCATTACAGTGCAACCAATAACATCAAGCTCGGTGGCCTGGATGCCGGAGCCGGCGAAGTTTATGTTTCTTCCACCAGTGGCTCGATCCTCGATAACGGTGATTCCTGGATGGATATCATCGCTGACGGCGTCATCCTGACGACCGGAACCAACATTGGCGAAAGTGACAATCATCTTGATGTCACCCTCGTCAGCCTGACCACCAACAGTGCTGGAAGTGACGGAACTTTCGTCAGTGAGACTGACAGCCTGACCATCACAGAGGTGAGCCTGAGTGTGAACATAGTCGAATCCGATGCGACTGCCCCAACCACTGCCGACAACACACAAAGCGACCTGATCTCCACCAATGACGGAGCCATCGTGATCATCACCGGCGAATCTCTAACAGTGAATGAAGGAGATGCTAACGATGAAGGCATCAATGCCTCTGGAAACCTTCTTCTGGAAGCGACCACCGATGACATTACGCTCAATGCTCCGGTCAATGTTGCTGGACATGCCATGGTCCATGCCGTCGATGGCAACATCACTCAGGCCGCAACTGGCGACATCACGCTGAGCACTTCCGAAGCCACCCTCTTTGTCGACGCTCATGACGCCATCACCATGGCGGACGGAGCCTTCTCCATGACCAATGATGGTGACATCCGCTACGAAGCCACGACCGCCGACATCACCATCGGCCAGATCATTGCAGGTACTGCCGACGTTGCTCTGATTGCGACTGCGGCCAGTGTTCTCGATATTGCCGAGGATGCCAACAATGAGGATGTTCAGTCGGGCACTCTCATGATCACTGCCGCCGTCAACATCGGCAGCGGATCGGATCATCTCGAAACCGCAGTCGACACACTCAGCACCCAGAGCAGTGGCAGTGCCGGAACCTTTATCACGGAATCCGATGATGTGACCGTCGACCATGTCAGTGTGGATGTGAATGTGGTGGCCAGCGACGCCAGCACTTCCAACAGCAATACCACTCAGGACAACTTGGATGCCAGCGTTGATGGTGCCATTGTTCTGGAAGCCACTGACGGCACCATCACTCTGAATGATACCGTCACCGCCGCCGATCACATCCGGATCGATGCCCAAACTTCCGGACTTCTAGAGATCAACGAAGACATCACCAGCACCGGTGGTCACATCACACTGCTTGCTGCGGATGATATCACTTTCTCCACCGAAGCCGATATCCATACCGACGCCAATGCAGCCACCCTCGACATTTCTTCTGGCAGTGATGTCATGATGACCGACGGAGCCAGCCTCGAAACGACCAATGGTCACATCTCGATCTTTGCCACGGATAGCCTGACGGTCGGTGACCTTACCGCCGGAACCGCAACCGTCAGCCTCAAAGCTAGTACCATTACCGACAGCGGCACAAATGACACCGATGTCACCACCGCCAACCTTCGTCTGGAAGCCACCGATGTTGCCGGAGCCGCTGGAGAGGCAACCAATCATCTCGAAACCAATATCAATAACCTGAGTGCTTCCGTTGGCACCGGAGGTCTCTTTATCACGGAAGCCAATGGCTTGATGGTCGACAATATTGCTGAGGTCACAGTCAACCGTGTGGGCAATGACGGCGTAAGCCTCAGTGATGAAACTGTAGCCGCTCAAAGTGACCTAGTCTCCGATGGCCACCTTGTGCTAGATGTGACGCTGGGTGACCTGACCGTGAACGAAGGTGACACCGACAACACCGGCATTCTTGCTGATGACAACCTCCTGCTGAACACAGGAGCCGGCAGCATTACCCTCAACGCTACCGTAACCAGCAGCACCGGCCACATCACCCTCGAATCTGCCGCGAATCTGACTCAAGCTGCCACCGGCGACATTTCCACCAATGGTGAAGGACAAACCCTTTACGCTCTTGCGAATAACAACATCACCATGGCCGACGGTGCCGTTTCCCAAACCACCAACGGTGACCTTCGCTACGAAGCGACCACGGGCGACATCATCATCGGCCAACTGATTGCTGGTACTGCCAACACCGCTATCATCGCCACTGCCGGTTCGATCTTCGATATCGCGGATGACGCCAATAATGAAGACATCCAGTCTGGAACCTTGATGCTGGTTACCGGTGCAGACATCGGTGAAGCCGCCGATCATCTTGACCTTGCCGTCGATACTTTGAGCACACTTTCCTCCGGTTCCAACGGCACTTTCCTTAACGAAACCAATGCGGTTGAAGTCAATACGGTGAGTGTAAGTGTGAACGTCGTCGGTCTGGATGCCACCACTCCAACCACTGCCGACAAGACCCAAAGTGATCTGGTCTCCAGTGGTCACCTTGTCCTAGTCTCCGGTGGAACTCTGACCGTAGACAAAGGTGTGAGCACTTCCGCCAACCTCTTGCTGGAAACCAGCAGTGGTGACATTGATCTGAATGCTCCAGTGAATGTTAGCGGACATGCCATGATCCACTCGGCTGGCAATGTGACTCAGTCCGCCACCGGCAACATCACGCTGAGCACTTCTGGAGCCACACTCTTTGTGAAGGCAGCCGATGCGATCACGATGGCCGAAGGTGCGGTGTCGCAGACCAACAATGGAGACCTCCGCTATGAAGCCACGACAGGTAATGTGGTCATTGAAGAATTAAATGCCGGAACGGCGAATGTTGCCGTGGTTGCCACGGAAGCTGCCATTTTGGATCTTTCTGAAGGGGATGCAGACATTTTTTCCGACGCTCTGCTCCTGCAAGCTGGCCTCACTATCGGTGAAAGCCGCAATCACCTGGATCTGAACGTCGCGACTCTGAGCACTTCCAGTTCTGGAGCTTACCTGACCGAAATGAACGATGTCACCGTCGATGAATTGACAGTAGTTGTGAACGACATTGATACCGATGGTGCCACCTTGAGCGATGTCTCCACCACCCAGGC
>CAYSOI010000449.1:0-3829 GCA_964432425.1 uncultured Opitutales bacterium
TTCTATGGCAGTATCAAAAGATCAAGCAACTGTGGACCAGGTATTGAGCTCAACTCACGAGGAGATGCACAAAATGCACAAAGCCGAGGAAGCTCGCCAGATGCACGAAGATGATCTCAAGGTTATTGAATCAGGAGAAGCTCTTCACCTGGAAGAAACCCTGACCGATAAAAACGGCGATGTCATTTACCTCAAAACGACGAAAATCCCTTATGCGGAATCTGGTACACAGGATACCGCTATTCTTGGAATCGCCATTGATATTACCCATGAAAAGATGGTCGAAAATGAACTTCGAGAAGCTCATGAAGAACTCAAATTAGCCAACACCGATCTGGAAAAACGGGTAAATGAACGGACTGCCGAAGTTTTTCAGTACCAGCAAAGGCTGATACGGCAGGAAAAACTGGCCGCCGTCGGACAAGTATCCGGGAACATCGCTCACGAACTACGCAATCCCCTTGGCGCCATCAAGCAATCCATTTTCTTCCTCAACCGGTACACAAAGAAATATCATCTGATTGATGAACACCCCAAGTTTGGCGAACACCTGGAAATCATGGATGAAGAGTTGAAGACGGCCGACCACGTCATCTCATCTCTCCTGGATATGTCCAGAGTCAAAAAGATGGAACGCAAGGAAGTCGAACTCGAAGCCATGATTGGAGATCTGCAAACCCGATGCCGGGTTCTTCCCCCAAAACAATTTGAAACCACTGTCACCCCGTCTCCTCTTAACATTTATGCAGATCCATTACAACTGAGACAAGTTCTAGTGAATCTTGTTCACAATGCAAAAGATGCCACCCCTCCGGATGGTAAGATTGAAGTTACTGCAAAGCTAAATAATGAAACGCGTTTCGTTACTATTACAGTATCTGATAACGGATCCGGTATTGAAAAAGAATCTCTGGAACGAATATTTGAACCTCTGTATACAACCAAATCCAAAGGCACCGGCCTTGGTTTGAGCATTTGCAAGCAGATCATTGAAGAGCACCATCAAGGAAGAATGGAAGTGGAAAGTGAAGTCGGGGTTGGAACTCGTTTTATTATCCACCTTCCCCTTGACAAGCATGAGGCTCAATCCTAGTATCCGGCTCTATATTAAATACCTAATATGTCCTCAGTTCTCGTAGTCGATGATCACGCAGGAATGCGAAATACACTCATTGACATCCTTGAGGAAGAAGGATTTGAGGTTGATTCAGCCTGTTGTGGAGATGAAGCAGTAGACCGATTTAAACAACATCCATTCAACGCTGTTATTATGGATGTAATGATGCCGGGTATTAATGGTGTACAGGCCTTCCAACAAATGAAGCACTTTAATAAGGATATAAAGGCGATATTTATGAGTGCATTTGCGATGGAAGAACTGAAGGATCAAGCGTTAAGTGACGGGGCAGTTGCCTTTCTGTATAAACCCATTGATCCAGACCAATTGATCGGTCTGCTTGAACAACTATCGCCTGAAAAAGCGGGATGAATTCCCGGAACAACTTAACAGCACGCAACCGGGTTCTTCTTGTTGATGATGATCCCGGGCAGGCCAATACATTAGCCGATTGTCTGGACATGGAGGATATCGACACCCGTATCTGTATGACGGGGTCTGAAGCGATCGAAATGTGCCGACTGGAGTCCTTCTACGTTGCCATTATTGATCTCCGCCTGCCCGATATTGATGGACTGGACCTCCTCTCCAAACTCCGGGAAATCTCACCGGACATCCAAGTCATCATCCACACAGGCCATGCCACACTTGAAAGTGCGATGGAGGCCGTCAATGTAGAAGCCTTCGCCTACATTGAGAAAATGGACGATCCGCAAAAGCTGATCAATCATGTCCAGAATGCCTTTATTCAACGTTACAGAAGCTACAGTAATCGGCTTCGGGAAGAAATCGTTCAACATAAGCAATCTCACCAGGAACTTTCCGAAACCCACCAGGAATTACATGAACGCCACGAGGAAATGGAAGCAGAACTTCTGATGGCCCGTGAAATTCAACACTCCCTGATTCCCAATAATTACCCCCATTTCCCACAGGATCAGCCCGAAACCGAAGCTTTTCTTAGATTTGCCCACCGTTATCAGCCAAGTAGTACTCTCGCCGGAGACTTCTTTTTCATGGTCCCGGTTTCCAACACTAGAGCGGGTCTGTTCATCTGTGATGTAATGGGGCATGGAGTCCGGGCAGCACTCATTACCGCTCTACTTCGAGGCTTGATTGAGGAAATGAAACCCATGGCCGCCAAACCCGATGCCTTTCTCGATGAAATCAATACCGGGCTCTACAGAATCTTCTCACAGTCCAGTTCCTGTATCTTTGTCACCTCCTGTTATCTGGTCGTGGATATTCTACAGCGTAAGATCGTCTATGCCAATGCAGGGCATCCTCCCCCCATGCTGATTCGACGTTCCGAAGGGATTCTGGTTCCTCTTCGTCCAAAGGAGAATAACCCTGAAATCGCATTAGGACTGGCTGGAGACGTGGAATACTCCCTACAGGAAGTCCCTTTGGTAAAAGAGGATGGAATTCTCCTCTACACAGACGGGTTCTATGAAGCTGAGAATCCCCAGAATACGCAACTCGGCATTCATGGCTTTCAGGACATGATCCTGAAGACGATCAATAAGCCCATCGCCACAATGCTGGATAATTTGATCCTATCCCTCGAAGAGTACTGCGAACAATCCGAATTTGGGGACGATGTCTGCCTTTTCGGGATGGATTTAATCCGCTAATCGCAGGACTCGAACCTCTGTTGATCTAATTTGCTCAACGACTGGATTTTATTTTCCAGTAATTTCGACAGGATCTTTTTTGCCCAGCATCGAAGTCTATATAAAAAGTTACGGGTAACTATTTTAAGAGCATAGCTCAGTGGTGTTCAAATTCCACACTGATTTCGCCCAATCCCCATGATTGGCATGGAGGTTGCAAAAAGTGATGTGTTTCCAGCTTTATCATGAACGCATCAAAACTCAATCCGCTCAACTTCAGTGACAACAGAATCCAGACGCTACACATGTCCTGGTTTGCTTTCTTTCTGACCTTTGTGGTCTGGTTTAATCATGCTCCTTTGGGTTCCTTCCTCAAAGAAGCCTTTTCCCTCACTACGCCACAATGGAAAGCATTGCTCATTCTCAATGTGGCCATGACCATTCCAGCCAGAATCATTATCGGCATGCTGGTTGATCGATTTGGACCACGACACGTCTACAGCTTGCTCCTGATGTCGGCAGGAGTTCTTTGCCTCGCCTTTGGTTCTGCCCAAAATTATACCCAACTGGCCTTAGCCCGTTTACTCATGGGATTTGTCGGAGCCGGTTTCGTCATCGGAATCCGCCTGATTGGCGAATGGTTCCCCGCCCGCCAGGTCGGATTGGCTGAAGGGATCTACGGAGGATGGGGCAACTTTGGCTCCGCAGCCGCAGCCATGACATTGCCTACCGTTGTCGGGCTTTTTGGAGGTGAAAATGGCTGGCGCTATTCCATCATCCTGACCGGAGTCATTGCTTTTGCCTACGGAATATTCTTTTTCAAAAAGGTTCGGAATACTCCCCCAGGGTCCACCTACTTCAAGCCCAAGAAAAACGGAGGCTTGGAAGTCACCAGCCGCAAAGACTTCTACTTCTTGCTTGGCATGAATGTGCCCATTTACATCTGCCTGGCAGTTCTGGCCTGGAAACTCTCTCCAAGTGGAGTGAATTTAATCCCTGCCACAACCGCCAATATCATTTATGTCCTCCTCGTGCTCCTCTTTATTTTCCAGACCTCTCAAATCTACAAAGTCAACAAAGACATGCTGGAAAACGGAGT
>CAYSOI010000450.1:0-3825 GCA_964432425.1 uncultured Opitutales bacterium
CCTCGATCATCTACATCGCCAGCGTGCTCTGCGGCAAGCGTCGAACCCAGCGCGAGGTCGCTGAAGTGGCGGGCGTGACCGAAGTCACCATTCGAAATCGGTACAAGGAACTCATCCAGAACCTGAACATCGAGCTTGAAATTTGATTGCGGTAAGACTGCACCAAAGAATATAATCTTAGATCGGTAAGTATGAGCAATGACTGCAGATTACTTGAGGACACTGTTCAGTAGATACCAATCCGATTCGATCGAATCGTCGTATTATTCAACATTTGAGAGCCTTTTCAACAGCAGAAAGAACGCACTAAATCTACCCATTGAAGTTGTCCAACATGTAAACCACGGAAATAAATTTCCTGATTTCACGATATACAAAACCGAAGAAGGAAGACGCAAGACAATCGCTTTCATTGAGGCGAAAAAACCGGGGACTCCCCTTCAACAAATGATTGCCAAGGCGACCAATGATGAGGAGCACCAATTTTCAATTTATGCAAACATGTGCCCCAATCTTGTTGTGACCGATTTTCGAGAGATGCACCTCATCACAAACGGCTCATTTGCTGCTGATGATATTCAGTCAACCGAACTATTCAACAATTTTGGAAACCTTATCGCTAATCCGACCCAGCCTCAAATCGACACCTTGTGCTCGAGATTCGACGATTTTCTCCAGAGCTTAGCGCTGTTGCAGCCGTCGGAAAACACAAGAGCAGGTGCCTTGAGACTCATTGCTACGCTGACAAAAGCCACCGAAAACGCGTACATTCGGCTTCGAAAAACCAGAACGGAAAATATGCTTTCTAGAGCCTTATATTACCAATTGGCACCACCACTCGAAGCACTCTTCGAAGTTCAGACAGATTCCAACGAAACTCATGAAAAACAATTGTCTAAAGTTCTTGGACAGTGCGTGGGTACGGCATTGTTGCTTGCCACGAGGGAAGGAGGGTGCGACCATCCAAGTCTAATTTCAGCAGATGTTTTGAGTATTGATTATCTAAAGATTTTATTTCGTTCAGTATACTCAAACAGGGGCCTGTTAGGACTTGAACGTGAGTTCGATGAAGCAGTCACTTGTTTGAATTCGGTTGAAGACATGCAATTAACATCTCTCGAAAATTTGGAGAAGGCTTTCGTTGAGGTTGCAAAAGTTGTTGATCCGAAATGGGTAAAGTCACACGGCTTTGTTCCAACCCCGGCTCCTGTGATTGACTACATGGTGAGGAAATCGGAGTACAGTCTCAATCAAATTAACGACAATGTCTCACATGGGTTTTCCTCTCTGACAAATGAAGACCAACCTAGTTTGAACATTCTTGATCCAGCGACCGGCACCGGGAGATATTATCTCGCAATTATCCAAAGAGTATGGGGGGATCTAAGGGAGAGATATTCACTTGACGTTTCTAAGAGTCTCATCCGTCAGTTTATTGGGACTACAGATTGCAGGGGTACTGTCCTTGGTTTCGATATCCAACCTATGTGCGTACTTTGGTCTCAGATTACTGTTATGGAGTGGTGTGCAGATAATGGGATTGACCAAGATGGTTTGAAACCAAACATCGTCCTTATCGACGCGCTAAACGATCCAGGACAAGCCACATTAGGCCACCAAGGCATTAACACCCTGACGCAACGATTCTTTCCAGACAATCGTGAACCTGACGTAATTATCGGGAATCCACCATGGGGCGCGCATGAGGAACCTGTCCAGAATAAGAATAATCTAAAGCGTATCCTAGATGATGAAATTCAGCAATACAAGGAGAGGACTGACGAACTAAGGGGTTCCGGTCATGGCGCGCCCAAAAAAGAGGTAGCAATTGCTTTTTTCACTCGCTTTGTTCAATTAATTCGGACAGAAGGACAAATTCTTTCATTCGTAATCCCTGATTCACTTGCACTAAAGGAAACGTGGTGGGCGGTCCGCCGCCGGCTCTCAGACCTACCTCTCAGAATCCATGTTGATTTCTTGGAAGGGGGTAAACAAAATGACAATGGAAACAATGTCTTTGGAACAGGTACTTCGCAGCCTGTCATCATTGTCACCATTAATCGTGTTTCAGACGATACAAACGGGATTTACCGTAGGATTGGTTTCAGAGGGCTGTCTACGGCGGAGAAGTTGGATCGTCTTGGTGAAAGGTATCCAATTCCATACGACTATGACGCAGGAAATGATGATTTAAATGACGGTGAATATCAAAGGGTAGTCCTCTACGCCGAAGACTGGTTAAAGTGGCGTCAAATTGAGATGCCTGAGAGGTTTGATGAATTATGTAACTCTCCGTCTTTGTGGGAGATTTCACAACACAGTGTTTGGGCTCCAATGGCGGAAGTTCGTGAGGGCTCAGCCCTTTCGTCGCATCGTACTGCGCTAGAAAACAGAATTCAGGCATATTTTGAATCTGCGACATGGGAATCAGCAATAGATGCGCTACCCGCGCTTTCAAAAATCCATAAATCGGAACAAGATTGGCAATCAGCAAAACCATACAACCCGCATGCGCTGCTCGAGCTGAATTATTCCCCTATGGTTTCCATCCATGGATATGTCGACCTATGGGCTAAGCCGCGAGAGAACTACAGGGCCCGTTCTCCGTTTGGAGGCTATGTCTGCGCCCCAGGTCAACTGGATGGTAATGAACAAGCTGAGTATGGATATGTTGTTGCATATGTTCCGAATTATCCCGGCAGCAATGACTGTGCCTACAAAAACGGCAAAGCATTCGCTTACCAATTGCTCCAAATCTGCACGGTTTGCAATGGCGATGGCCAAACTATTCAGCAAGACCTCTCTACCGATGATCCGGTCCAAGTCTGCGGTGAATGTGGGGGAGATGGCTTAACAGACGAACCTATAGCCAACGTCCGAATTAGTATTTTATCTGGATTAGATCAGGCGTACGGTACCGAGTGGAGTAACACTGATCTTATTTCTAAATCCACTCAAATTTGGGATTATGTGCTTGCTGTATTGTCTTCACGCTGTTTCTTTGATTACGTTGCTATCTTGGAACAGGACGTCTGTGTTCCATTCCCACCAGACCTTTCCACATTCCAAGCAGTATCCAGATTAGGTACATCTTTGAGAGAAATTCAGTCATTGCAGGATGTATCAGAGGAAACTTTCTGGGGGCAATTAACTTCACAATTAGAGCATTATCTTTTCATGGGTGATGACCGTGTGCTTTTGTTCACAGATGAGGAAGGAGTTTCGCTTAGTGCCGCAAACTTTTCTGTTTCTGGGTACACAGACAGCAACAAGTACCAAGCCAAAGAACTCTTCACCACTCCAACGGACGTGGAGAATGAATTGGCATTCATTCAACATTTACCTGAAAGTGTAAGAGACGATGTCAGGACGTTATTTTCAACCAATATTCACGACTTGCTGATTCATCGAGGGGATGAGTCCAGCCCTAGAATAAGGAATATCCCCGAATCCGTTTTGAATTTTGTATTAGCAAATCGCCAAAGTTCAGTAATCCAAACCTGGCTGTGTATGCATTCTGAGGAAAGGGCGGGACAAGGGACGGTTGTGGAACTTGACGTTCTAAGGAGGGTGATTTCAAGGATCGTTGTTATGCTACTTATGGACCCCCACCTTGATACAGAAGTTAGTGCTATGTTAGAATCAGATTATCTTGACTTCGATTGAATCATTCCGAAAAAACGACTCAACTTGGCCCTGTACGTTAATCAAATCCGAATACGGAGCTAATGGTCTAGGGAAAGGGACATGGACGGCCGCCGGTGACCGTACCGCATGGGTGAGGTTCGGATCGAAGCGGACACCATGGGCGAACTCGAGGTTCCT
>CAYSOI010000451.1:0-3813 GCA_964432425.1 uncultured Opitutales bacterium
TCAATCCTTGAGGAAACGGCTTCCAAGTTTCCACAAAAATCTACGAAGAACCAAAAATTTTCCGGATTTGTAAGTTTTTTGAAAAACTTGCGATAAGGGAGAGTGCAGGGGCATTAGGCTCATAAGTGGAATACTGCATTTGTAGTTTGATGTTTTTCGCATTTAGTGATTTACAAAAAAACAAACAACATAATGGTGTGTAAATAATAAATGCGATATCATATGACAATTTATAAATATCAAAAAGAAAATTAAAATTGATGAAAAGATTGATGATACTAGTACTCATGTGTTCTGCGTTCAGCATTGTGTGGCCTGCTCAACCTAATGCAGCCTTGTTTGTTGCGAATCGTATGGGCACAGGGATGGAGAAATACCGGTATAGTTTCCAAGATTACCTTCGTGCCGGGATTGGAGGGACTTATTCAGTTGTCTCCCCAGAAACCGTTGTCAGTTCGATCCAGTCCTTACGTGCCAACCCTATCTATACAGAGCAGGTCGATGCGACCCAGCGGGGGCTGCTCAATAGTGCCGGGATGCAGCAGTTGGCGACCATGTTGGATGCCAAACTGGTTCTCTTTGCCACCCTAAATAGTTTCACAGAAAGAAAAGCCCATTCACCGCGGTTCAAACGTACTACCTACACCTACAACTTGAAGGTGACCTACCAGTTTTCTGAGGCAGCTAAAGCGGCTGCATTTCAAGGCAAGGTAGTCAATGTTTCCAAGGTCATCCCTGTTCCGGAAGGTTTGTCCTTGCAAGTTTCGGAAGAGGAGATTCTGGGGGAGATGTTGCAAGAGGCGTCCGGAAAGATCCAGGCGCACATCGCTAACCTTGCCGCACCCAGGGCGCAAATACCTGCCAGGGTGCCCGGCATACCCCAATCCCCATTGCCCCAGTTGCCACCTCAACCGAATGCACCTGTGCCACCCGCGGTTCCCGCTGCACAGGTTCCTGGTATCTATGTGGTTGCACAGATCCAAGGTTTCAAAATCCCTGAATTTACCCGCAACGCCAACGGGGATTACACCATCACAGGTCGGAAATTGGAAGTGGCCAGTACGGACGCAAGCGTCTTTATTGACGGTTTCCGCGTTGGTACCAGTAATCCAGACCAGAAAATCCCTCTACCTCCTGGTATCCATAGGATCCGAGTGGAGCGGACTGGCTTTGTCAGCAAGGAGGAGTACATCCGTCCCTTTGATGGGATGCGCCTCCACTTCGTGCTCGAACCCACTCAGGAAGAGGTGGCCCGATGGAACGGCCAACTGGCCTTCATATCAGGGGTGCGCCAGGGGGAAAAAATGAAGGATGCGCAAGTCAAGGCTATGGAGGGGCTGTTTAATTTCCTCAGTAATTCCAAATATGAAACTCCCGATATGAAAATTAACCAAATTACAAAGAAATTATTCTGAACCACTCCCTTTCTGATGAAATCTTACCGAAACCGATTCCCATATATTCTTCTTGTTTGCTTGGTTGCCCCTTTCCTCGCTCATGGTCAAAAGGAAACGATTCTTCTGCGAAACATCAATGCGATCCCAGCCATCCTGGCCCAGAAGTCCCCCTCTCTCCCAGCCTTCCTCCAGCAACTCGGCCCCCAGTTTACCCACCATTTGAACGAGACCGGGCGCTATGCTGTAGTCAACATTGATGACGATATGTCCGTGGATAACCTCTTCCTGGAACTGGATGCAACAGGTGCTTACAAGGTCGGCAACACCATATTTCGCGACAAACCGACCCATAAGCTAGAGTGTACGGTTACGACTTTTGCCGAAAGGAACCAATTCATCCGTGACCCGTCTTCCCAAGCATTGGTCATTAATCGTGACCTAGATGTTACCATCACCATGAAGCTTTCCAGTATTAAGGATTCCTCTGATCAGCGTACATTCCTTTCCAGTTATCAGGAACGGTGGGACGAGCACATATTACCCGGTGCCAGCCAAACCGGGCCTACCCTTAGTATTGTTAAGATAGGTGAATTCGCCCAGAAAGCGGGTTCGCAAATGAGCAAAAAGTTTTTGGCCGAGAGGGAAGAACTCTTCTATGTCTTTATGAGGAACGGGGTCGAGTGTTCCATGACGGCAGGTACCAAGCATGGAGTCAAATTGGGTCAACAATTCAAAGTCGGGACGCAGCAAGAAGCCCGCCATCCAGTAACGGGTAAAGTGATCGGGGTGACCTTCACCCAAGTCGGCGTCATCCAAGTCACGGATGTGCGTTTAGAGGTCTCCACATGTAGCATCATTCAGGAAACCGGCAACGGTATTATTACCCAACAACCCTATCCAATCGCCAAACCTTTGCCCTCACAGTGATGAAAATCATGCGAGATTCTTTTCCCCAGTCGGTTGGGCTGAGCATAGTCCTTTTAGGATTTTTGCAAGGCTGTAAAAGCTATGAATCCCTCACCAAAGAATTTCGGGAAAGTTGGGACGCCGGGGATTCCATTACTGCGCTTGGTAAACTTCAGGAAGCCGGGGAACATATCGAGCCAGGCCATAATGAAGAGTTGCTCTATAACCTCGAAATGGCCTCCGTCGCACGGGCCAATCAAGAGAAGAACTTGGCCAATCAACATTTGGACCACGCCAAAGCCATCACCGAGCAGCACTTCGGGGGGGGGCTCCTTAAAGCCAAAGGCAAAGGAATAAGACAATATACAGGTTACTTCTACGATCGGAACATGTTGGAGGTATATCGTGCTTTGGATGCCATGGAGGAAGGGAATACCCAACGCACGGCCAGTGCGTTGACAGAGTTGAGGTTCAAGCGGCAGGAAGCCCAGCATCTGCACCTGGAGGAAATCCAGAAAGCGGAGCGCAAGGCCTACAGCCAAAAGGACGGGAATTACCAAAAATTCTCCAATCACCCGGATGTCGCACAGAAGGTCAGCCAACTCTATGACCACGCCCTCGCCATTAAATATAGAAGCTTCTACAACCCGATGGGAGACTACCTGCGCCTGATCATGCAGACCCGCGGTGGGCTGGATCTCGGGGTAAATGTGCAAAACCTCCAGCGAGAAGGAGTGGGAAGGGGAGCCCGCTTCCTCCAAGGGGAAGGGGATGTCCAATCCTCTGCTGTTCCCTACACCTATGTTTTCCTTGAAACCGGGAGTTCTCCTAAGAGAGTGGAGGAAAAATTCAGTTTTCCCGTCGGCTTGTTCACAGATAAAGTGGGCGGGGTGGAATGGATCACTTTTGCCATGCCCAAGCTGATTCCTCGCAATGACTTTGAACAAAGTGGAACCGTTGCCGGGGTCTCAGCCCCCCAACCTTATCATTTCGAGGAATTGGTGGACATGGATTCCGTGGTGACCTCCGAATTCAAAGAACACTTGCCGGGCGAACTCGCCAAGGCTTTTGTTCAAGTAGTTATGTCTGTCATCGCACAAATGGCAATTGATGCAGGGGTGAAATCAATTGATGACAGCCCGATGGCCAACCTTATCGGATCTGTCGCAAAAGCCGTGGTCGCAGATTCGGTCGCCAATGCCGATACTCGTTCCTGGTACACCTTGCCGAAAAAAGTCATGGTCTGCCGCTTGCCCACTCCTCCCGACGGACAATTCCTCGCCCGAATGGCCAGTGGCCAAACCCTATCCTTCCAAGTCAATCCCCGGCATCCCACCAACGTCGTCTATCTAAAAACTATTAAACAAGGAGGCTTAATCACACTAGTAAGCAACTTTGCCTTGGGGACACAAGGACGGCTTCCCCCTCCACAGCCGAGTGTAGCCGAGCCCAGCCCGGACAATTTGGTTGTTTCCGCACCTGCTTTACCTGCATCTCAACAACAAGTAAC
>CAYSOI010000452.1:0-3811 GCA_964432425.1 uncultured Opitutales bacterium
TTTCCATATCCGTGTTGTTCCCGTGTAATGAGACATGTCTTCGTGCGGATGTCCGGTTTCATGTGCGACGCTTCCTACAGCGCACATCAACGCTAACGTGGTGCATGTCAATTGGAGTAGTTTTGTCATATTAATGAGTTTGGTTGAGGATTAACGACCGGTGTAGAAATCTGCTTTTGGGCCATCGATTGTATATCGGAAAATAACGGTGTTATCGAGTTTGAGACTATGACTCCATATCCATTTCGCACCTTTGAAATCGTGTTCAAAATAGGGCGCTTTTGGACCGATCTCTTCTTCATTGTATTCTTTAGCTTGATCCCATTGACTGTCGTCGAAATCTTCTGAATGCCAGTCAGGTGGAATGGGTGTATGCACCACTTGAGGATTAATGGTTGATCCATTGACAGGGCCATGAAAAAAACATTTTGCTTTCCACTTCCGGCTGCTGAGAATTGAGCCGCCTATTTTCAAAATAAACCCTCCATCGCCAATGTTATTGGTATATTCCATACCCGTTTCATGATCTGCATTATCCTTCGCCATGACCGCAATGGTCATCGGGTATTCGGGCAGGATATCCACCGAGATCACATTATGGGGAATGAATTCAATTGAATCGACCGCAACGAGTTTTTCGTTGATATAGAGAATGAAGGTGTTATCGGCATAAATGTTTGCCTTGATCGTATCGGACATGCTGGGCTTACGTTTGCCGTCCGGTGTCCCACTTCCTCGTTGTTTGTTAGATCTTCTGTTTCTGCTCTTCAGTCTGGATGTTCTTTCCTGTGCTAATTGGGTATCAGTAATAAAGGTGGTTTGGTAAGGTTTTGAATCGAAAGGTTGGTGTTCTTGTGGCTGCAAGGTTGAATGATCACTGATTGGGTCCCCCAAAGACAACAGCGGTATCAAATGGATTAACAGTATGTTTCGACTCAGTTTCGCTTTCATAGAAAAAATAGACTCCATCAAAATGAATGGAACCCCACTAGCTGGATTAAAAATTTTTAATCTTCGCACCTTTGACACCTTCACCATACATGCAAAACGGGCCACCTTTGACGATGACCCGTTTGACGTCTCATGAATTCAGGCGGTTTGTTCCAGATCCGATTGAGTCACAAAACAGAAAGAAGCCAAACTCAATTAAATGAATGGAACCTCTCTTTTTCGATTAATTTATTTTAATCTAATAAAGCTCCTCGACCATTTCGTCTCCTTGTAGCATTGGTCAAAATGAAAGTTCTCATTGTAGAAGATGAAGCTAAAATCGCCTCTTTCGTAAGCAAAGGGCTTAAAGAGGCAGGATTTATTGTCGACTGCGCCAGGAATGGGGATGACGGCTACCATATGGCGACGACCGGCAGTTATGATGCTTTGGTGCTGGATATCATGCTTCCTGGGCTTGATGGCATCAGTATCTTGAAAAAAATTCGATCTGAACGAAACTCAATCCCGATCATCCTTCTAACGGCCCGAAGTGAATTAAACGACAAACTGAATGGATTGAATGAAGGAGCTGATGATTATTTAACCAAACCTTTTTACATTGAAGAATTGATTGCTCGACTCCATGTGGTCACCCGACGGTCATCAGGAAATGAACTCAGTATATTAAAAATCGGAGAACTAACCGCCAATCTCATCACCAGAGAAGTTTTCTTTCGGTCCAAGGCCGTTGAATTGACGGATCGAGAATTTACCTTGTTGACCTATCTAATGAGATCCCCTGGAAGGATTTTTACTCGCACACAGATCTGTGAACATGTTTGGAACTACCATTTTGATCCGGGGACGAACATCATCGATGTTTATATCCAGCGTTTAAGAAAGAAATTAGGACTTCGAAGCTCACAACTCATCGAAACCGTAAGAGGAGTGGGGTACCGAATTCATGAAAGACTTGAATCAGCGTGAAAATTCTACAGACCCATTCCTTTCGAATTAAAATTGCCATGCTTGCAGGTTTGTTATCTGGGAGCATGTTGATTGGATTTGGTTGGGTGTTTTGGAACCTGAACTACCAGTTTAGTCTCTCCAGTATTGACCGTGAAATTCAGAATTTCGGAAATCCCAATCTAAATCATCGCCATGGGGCAAATCATTATGACCAGTTTGCAAAAGCGTTGAAACAGATCCTTGGGGAAGATGCTGATAAGATGTTCATTATGGTCGTTCGAAATGAACGTGATATGACCATCTACCAGACTCCCAATTGGCCAGATGGCCTAAATCTTGAGATTCCCCAATTGGGAGGGCTTTCAACGCAAAAGTCTACACCCCTTCGAGGTGGGGCTCAGAGTAAAGGACAATCCCTTCCTCTCAAAAATCCCCAATTTATCACCATTTCTGATGGCTCAGCAACTTGGCGAGTTGGCGTAATGGGGAATCGATTTAACACACTCGTGCTAGGTCTTAACATCCAGGAATTTCATTCCGGACTGGAAAAAATGAAGAGATGGTATTTGGGAGCTTTGTTTACTGTGTTGGGATTTACTGCCATTGGAAGCTGGTTGCTGGCCAACCGTGCCTTGCGACCCATAACCGTCTTAACGGAAACATTAGAAGGCATTACGGCAAAAGGATTGAGCCAACGCATATCAACAGGGATACATGCTCATGAATTTCAGCGGCTCATCAGTGTATTCAATGACATGATGTGTCGTTTGGAAAAGAGTTATCTACAAGCGGTTCGATTCAGTTCAAATGCCTCTCACGAACTCAGAACACCTCTGGCTGTCTTGCAAGGGGAATTAGAACAATTACTGCATAAGGCTTTGCCAGATTCTGAAGTACAACGTATTGCGGGACTGATGTTGGAGGAAGTTCAGAGAATGAAAACAGTGATTGAAAAATTACTACTACTCTCACGAGCCGATACGGGTGATCTTCGGGTTGAGCGAAGTCGAATTGACTTGAGTCAATCGGTATCCAATTTGGCAGAAGATATCGTCATTCTTGCTCCTCACTTGAAGGTCGAGACCAAGATCACCGAGCATATCGAAGCATTCGCAGATTCACAATTGTTGCATCAAGTCTTTCAAAACCTGGTTGCCAATGCGATTAAATATAATCGCAAAGATGGAATGATTTGCCTTTTTCTGAACCGTGGAAATGGAGTCATTGAAATGCGCATTGGTAATGCTGGCCCTTGCATCCCTGTAAAGGAACAGGATCGAATTTTTGATCGGTTTTTCCGGGGAGCTTCCACCAAAGAGACTGGACTGGATGGCATGGGTTTGGGATTGAGCCTTTGCAGAGAAATCCTACGTGCCCATGGTGGGGACTTGAGTTTAGAGAGATCAGATCATGATAGGACTGTATTCTTAATAAAACTGAAATCCAATGAAAATGACAGTTAACATGTACTTACAGGTCCCTGTAGATCCATTGAAATGCCCAGTTGCTGTAAAAACCTGACCATGAAACCGCCAGTTGAAAACCCGGTGGTCGGGTTCCAACCACTGGCCGCAATTACAAAATGTGAGCTAGATTTGTTGGAAGTAATTGAAGCTTAAATGGTACCGGTGGTCGGACTCGAACCGACATGAGGTTTAATCCTCGCAAGATTTTAAGTCTTGTGCGTCTGCCAATTTCGCCACACCGGCAAGAAGATGTTTGGCTTCAATCATGATTCGGATCCAGTGCTGAAAACTGGATGCGTGAGACAAGAAACAAGATTCTTGCCAACCAAGCACAGACCATAGGGCCAGCTGCTACTCAATTCAATGAGAAATAGCTGCCAGCCTGTGAACTCTTTGGGAGACTACATTTCGAAGGACTTACCACACCCGCACGAACGCTTGGCGTT
>CAYSOI010000453.1:0-3807 GCA_964432425.1 uncultured Opitutales bacterium
CGGAGGCTCCCTTCGAAGCGTTTTTGAGCAAACATTGCCTCAGTTGCCATGGTCCGAAGAAGGAGAAGGGGGATCTTCGGATTGATACCTTGAACCGGGATTTCAAGACGGGGGTGGATGGCCAGATCTGGGCGGAAGTTGTGGAGAAGATCAATGCTGGGGAAATGCCGCCTGAAGAGGAACCCCAGCCCACCATTGATGAGATTGAGAAAGTTGTTCTGGAGCTGGATCTGCGGATCAAGGAAGGTCGGGCAGCCCGGATGGCGAAGAGGCCACCGGTAGCTCATTATCGACTGAGCCGAAAGGAGTATGAGAACACCGTCTACGATCTCCTGGGTGTCCGCTATGACCCGACCAAACCCGGTGAGTTGAATGCGGACCCATTGTGGCATGGATTTGAGCGAATTGGTTCACAGCTTTCCCTTTCGCCCTCCCATGTGGAAAGATATTACAAAGCTGCCCAAACGGTGCTGTCCCGTGCGTTTCCGGAAAAAACCATCGAGCCGAAAATCGTTCGAAAAACTGCGGCGGACCTGCGTTACGGTGGAGGAAAAAATCAGCAGGAATACCTGCAACGCTTTGGCATTAAGCGACCGCTGAGACAATTGATCTTTCCCGGACGTTTGCAACAGGCCTTCCGACCCAATTGGTTTGGAAAAGTTGGGCCGGAACACAGTGGTCTCTATCGAGGCAAAATGAAGATCAGCGGCATTCGTCCACCAGGGGGACAACCGGCTCACATCCGCATCGGCAAAAGGATCGCGGAAGACTCCAACGAGGGATTGATCGAACTGGACATCCTCGCACCGGAAGATGAGCCGCAAATTGTTGAGTTTGAAGTCTTTCTGGAGATGCCCACCAATCTCGAATTTCGGGTGGTCGCGTCCAATATCATCGACCGACGTAAAGGGGCTCATTACCGCAACGCTTTGTCCAGCCCCAACTACGTCTTCACTCACACCAGTGAAACCAAACTCCTCAATCCCTTTGCCCCCAAGATGTTCGACGAGGAGGGCAATGGCATTTTCTCCTTTGCTCTGCTGGACTGGATTGAGTGGGAAGGCCCCATTGTCAGCAAAGAGGAATTGATGACCCGAAATGGAGTCCTTCCACCTGAAGATGCCTCGCCGGAAGTGGTTGCTGAGCATTTGCAGAAATTTGCCCAACGTGCCTGGAGACGTCCGGTTTTCCCGGACGAACTCCTCCCCTACCTCAATTCCTACAAATCTGAAAGAGCAGCTGGCGAAACTGTCCACTCCGCCTATCAGGTCGCCCTCCTCGGTGTGATTACCTCTCGGAATTTCACCTACATTGTTGAAGGCGAAACCAAACCTCGTGAGCGACTCAATGAGTGGGAGTTGGCTTCACGACTTTCCTATTTCCTTTGGAGTTCCATGCCAGACCAAGCTCTGATGGATGCCGCTCAAAACAGTAAACTTTCGGGTGACAACCTTGCTGCCCAAGTCGACCGCATGCTTTCCGACGGCAAAACCAAACGCTTCATCGACGACTTTCCACGCCAATGGCTACAACTCCACAAACTCGGAATGTTCCCCCCTGACAAAAAGCTTTATCCAGACTACGAAGTCTGGCTCGAAGCCAGCATGCGGGAGGAAGTGGTGCATTTCTTCAAAGAAGTGTTTGCCAACAATCTTTCCATTGATGCCTTCCTTCAATCTGACTGGACCATGGCCAACCCCCGGCTCTGTGAATTCTATGGTCTTCCAGAGCCCAAAAACTCTGGATTCCAACGAGTGTCCTTCCAACCGGAAAACCACCGCGGGGGCCTCTTGACCATGGGTGCCATTCTCGGCCTCACTTCCGATGGCACACGACACCGCCCAGTCCATCGTGGAGTTTGGGTAAGCGAAGCCATTTTCGGCAAAACTCCACCACCTCCACCAGCCAATGTGGATCCCATTGAGCCCAATCCCGTGGACAAGCCCAAGGCCACCATTCGGCAAAAGCTCGAAGCCCACGCCTCCAACCCCAACTGTGCCGCCTGCCATCGCAACATCGACATGCTTGGCTTTGCCTTCGACCAGTTTGACGCCATTGGCCAATACCGCACTCACGAACGTGTGGAGAAAGGCACCGGAGGCAACCCACCCGTCAATGCCAGCGGCATCATGCCCGATGGCCGCAAGTTCCAAAATGCCGATGATTTCAAACAACTGCTCATGGAAGACCGCGACCGCTTTCTCAAGGCCATGGTGGAGCACCTTGCCACTTACGGGCTCCGCCGAGTCCTCACCGTGGATGACCGCGAGGACATCAATTCCATTGTCAATCAGGCAAAGAAAGGTAATTATCGTCTAAAAGACATCATTCGAGCCGTCGCCATTTCAGATCTTTTTCAAAAACGCTAACCCTAATGTTTGCCCAAAGCACCCAACTCCAACACGTAGCAGAAGATGCAAAATCTTCTGATTCTTGGTCGGAATTTTTGGCAAATTCCACTACAATTCTTTGAATCTCACACCCAAAACTTTATGAGCAACATACAAACACAATCCTGGAAAATCAGCCGCCGTCATGCCCTTCGCGGGCTTGGAAGTTTCATCGCCCTTCCCCTTCTGGAATGTATGGGCACAGCGGCTCATGCAGCCACTGCGAAGAAACCTCGCCGAAGCGTCTTCATCTACATCCCCAATGGCGTCAACACCCTGGACTACCAGATCCTCAAATCGGGCAAAGGTTACGATTTTTCCCGTACTCTCAAACCCCTGGAGAAACACCGCAACGTGGTCACCCCGATCAGTGGAATGCACCACCCTGGTGGCCTCGGACATCACCACAATTGCCAGAAAATCTACCTCACCGGCGGAAAGCTTGGTCCATCTGACCGCAACACCATCTCCGTCGACCAGAAGATGGCAGAAGTAACGTCCTCCCACACACGTTTCCACTCCCTCCAACTTTCCAACTCAGGGTCCTCACTTTCATGGACAGCCGATGGCATCCAGCTTCCAGCGATGAGCCGTTGCCAGCAGATTTTCGCCCACCTTTTTGAAGAACCGAAAAACGGGACTGAAGCCCAACGCCGGGAACTCCGAAGAAAAGGCAGCGTCCTGGACGCCAACCTGGATGAAGTCCGTTCTCTGGAAAAGAAACTCGGCACGGAAGACAAAGGCCGCCTCAACCAATACCTGACTTCTGTGCGGGAAACCGAAATCCGGACTCAACGTGCGGACGCATGGCTGGACATTCCCCGCCCGAAGATTGACCCCACAGATCGCCAACGGACCAACCGGAATGTCCCTCAAGCCGAAGCAGGAGAATATTTCCGCACCATGTACGACCTCATTGTCCTCGCCTTCCAAGTTGATGCCACCAGGGTCGCGACATTCATGAGTGGTTCAGAAGGCCGTGGTCTTCCCATCCCGGAACTCGGCATTACCCAGTCTCGCCATGAACTCAGCCACCACAATGGCGATCCTGGCCACATGGAAAGACTCACCCAGAGCGACACCTTTGCGGTAGAGCAATTCAGCTACTTCCTGACCCGCCTTGCGGAGACCAAGGACCTCGACGGCAAACCTTTGCTCGACACCACCATGTCCATGTTCGGAAGTGGAATGGCCTATGGTCACAGCCACGGAAATGCCAACCTCCCTATCGTCTTCGCCGGAGGCACCGGACTCGGCCTTCAACACGGTACTCACCTGGACTTCAACCAGGGCCACTTCGACGGCTACAATCTGGAAAACCATGGCCAACATTACCGTCTCTGCAGCCGCCCAGCCAACTCGGATGCACACATGAGCAACCTTCTTCTCCTCATGGCACAGAAGATGGGAGTCGAGT
>CAYSOI010000454.1:0-1439 GCA_964432425.1 uncultured Opitutales bacterium
ATCCAATCAAAAAAGCTCACCGCGATGGTGGCCGTCTCACTGTTGGCCACTGTTAGCATCTATTCTGCCGCTCCGGCATTGGTAACTGCTGGATCTTGGGTGGCTGCTGGACAAAAGGCATTTCGTCTTCTTGAAGTTGGAGGAACTTTTATTACCTGGGGGCAAGTTGCATACTGGGCCAACCAGGTCGATGATATCAATGACCGCATTGAAATCCGTCCGCACCTTACAGAAAGATGGACTTATGAAAAAAGCGGTCTTATGCACGGTGAGCCTGCTTGGGAGAATCAGCATGAGGCTTCGGATTTCACCGGGTATGATCCGATGAATGGCATGACGCCCATTGGAGGCGCCTCTTTGGCGTTGCCATGGTTTGATATCGGCAATTATGCCTATCACAAAATAGATTTCTATAAAGTTATCAAAGACGACGAAACGGGAGACTATTACAAGGGTAACAGCAAAAGTGTTGCGAACAATGTGTGGTATTCGAAAGATACTTGGAACTTTTTATTGAATAATCCGTTGGCAGCTCAAAAAAAGGACGATTGGTGGAATTGGTTGTTCGCTGACACGTGGACACAACCCGGTTACTGGATCACTTATGCCCGTTCAGAGCGGTGCATCTATCCTAAAGTTTTGATAGAATCGAAATTCAAAGAAGGAGGAGTCAATGACGGCGACCTCAAGGACAAGGCTGAAGAAGAGAGTCTGAATTATATAGCAAGTGTTGATTTCTGGCTGAATAAATTAACATGGATCAATGACCTCAATCATCCCGACAACGGAACTTGGGTGAAGGAAGGATGGGAAAGTCATAAGAAAGCTATAGGTTTTCCCGCTTACAAATATGACTATAAATCTGAACCTGTTTGCCCTGAATCGTGTTTAATATCAGATGTCGGAGTCTCAGGCGGAAAACAATATTGGTGGCATACAAACATGGTCAAATCTTCGGTTAAGGCAGAGGAAACTCCAGTTTCCAACCTTGATAATCAAAACAATGTCATTAATCCACTTCTGATCACAACAACCAATTGGGTTAACAAGAAGTATACATATGTATTGGATGACAAAAACCTTTGAAATCTATGGAAGGGTGATTTATGGAAAACAACAAAATGCTGAAAATGATTGTTTTCATGTGCGGTTTGGGAGGGCTAATACTTGTCCTTTTGTTCTCATTTCAAAATTCCGTACAAAGGCAGTCAGTCACATACAATACAAACAGGGGAAATCTGAATCAAGATGATTCAGCACAAACAAACCCTTACCAGCATAGGAAATTCAATCCTTCTTTTTCGGGCATTGCATTGAACCCAGGCGCTTCTACAAGCCAAAACCATGATACAGAGAGTGAAAGGTTGTGGAATTGGAAAGTCAATTTTCCGTGGAAACCAACTCATGATCCATATCTTAAATCTGATCCAGGTCGTTAC
>CAYSOI010000454.1:1449-3804 GCA_964432425.1 uncultured Opitutales bacterium
TACTTGGCAGAAAGCAAAAGGCTGGGACCTATGAGTGCGACAGATATGTTTACCGGAGCCAATCATTATGTATTGAAAAACTTTTTTGATGATGAATCACGATTTTCTCCTCAATTTGAGAAGTTTTACCGAATACTTGAAGAAAATGATCGCGGGCATGATCCCGTAGCAGCAGCAGCCGTTTTTCATTCACTGCGAAGCTATTACCACGCGGCATACGAACACGGTGAAAACGATGAAATCAATGAAGGCGATAACATTCCAATACGAGGTCTCAAAGTCAAAACATGGGGCCAATATGCAGATAAGCTTCTGGGTTCACTTCATGTTAAACTCATTACGTCAAGATGGCATCGTCCAGGATTCCTTTCCGAGGAGGGAAGAGCTGATGCTTTTGGATTGATCGAACGTCTGCTTGGTGAAGTAGAAGGTTTGGATAAACTGCCCGTTGACGTCATGGAGTACGCGATAGTAAGTGGTATGAATTCTACTAATCCTGAAGCAGCAGGTGTACTTTCCGGAGAAGAGGAACTCTTGGTGCCTTATGTTGGATGGACAGAAGAACATGCCATGATGGAAGGCGAACAAAGAAGGCAATTTCAAACAAGCTATGAACAGGGGGATCCATTCCTCAAGGCAGCAATGCCGGAGTTGTTTCCGCCAGTCGATATCATAAACGGTCAACTTGTCGACAAAGACGGAGATCCCGTCAAATGGTCAGAAAGCGGAGAGATAGCCCTCATTAACGAACGTGGGGAGCGGGTGCCTGTCGTTGTCGAAGACGATGGGAATATTTCATTACCCACGCCAGAGGAGGTCGAGCTCATGCGCCAGAGCGGTGATGTCAGGCCTGCCACTTTGGAAGAAGCTTCACCTATCATTCAGAAAATCATGGAAATGAGTCAACCACCTAAATAGGCAGGAATATCCTAGAGCATTTCAATGAAACAGCTAACAAAACCGCAGTATTTGATCGCGATCATGGCTGTCCTGTTAATCACAGTCTCGGTTGTGTGGTTGTGGGTGGGGGCATTTCATTCAAATTACCATAAAGCATTTCCCAATGAGACCCTCCACTTGGGACGAGTATCCAAAACT
This sequence comes from uncultured Opitutales bacterium, assembly GCA_964432425.1. Taxonomy (GTDB): domain Bacteria; phylum Verrucomicrobiota; class Verrucomicrobiia; order Opitutales; family JABJCN01; genus JAYPDO01. The sequence continues at coordinate 2,548 of CAYSOI010000454.1, forward strand.
TCTATCTCCTCGAGTCCATTCACCGAGGAAGCTAGGCAGGTTGATGCGGAAAGGCTTGCCAACTGGAAGGCTAATTTTCCATGGAAACCAACTCATGATCCTGTGCTTATTTTCGATGCCTCACAGCCTTACAATTACTTACTTACCTATGACGTTTCCAAAATGTCTCAAGAGGAAAAGATGAGGATTCATCGTCTTTGGGAAAGGAGAGGCCAGACTGAGAGTTCCATTGGGCGCTGCCATTGGTTTCTGCGTGGATTTTTCAAGGATGACATTCGGTTCACGCCCCAGTTTCAAAAGTTCTACCAGATACTCAAGGAACATGGTCGAGGGCATAATCCTGCCATGGTGGGAGAGTCCTTCCAGGCCTTCCGATTCTATTTTGAAGCAGTCGTTGAACACGAACCGGACGAATATTTTCCTTCAGATGAATCGCGGGCTCCGAAGGGGCGGTTCGGTTATATGACGTGGGCGGATCGGGTTAAAGGGACACTTGCCTCACTAAGATGGCACCTGAGCCATTGGGATTGGCTACGTCCCCGATTTGCTACCGCAGCGGGTAAGGCTGAGGTAGAAAGTCTCATCAGTCGTTTGGTGACGGAAATTCCGGACATGGACGATCTTCCGAAGAACATCATGAATTACTTGGTGGGAATAAACAAAGGCTCTTCTCAATATCAGGCTTTGGTCAATGGTGAGGAACAATTACTGACGCCATACGTCGGGTGGTATCAAGAAAGTGTGATGTTGGAGACGGAGCTGGATGGAAAGTTTCGCATTCATGATGCATCCGTTTGGGCCTTTATTCAGAGAGATCCGGAATCGAATCCACCTGCGCGTGTCGAGCTCGGCCGATTGGTGGATCATTGGGGAGAACCCGTAGAACAATGTGACGGTCTGAATGTCAGCATAATAAATGGTGAAAATGAGTTGATCCCTGTGGAGGTAGATGCGGATGGATTCATAACGATTCCCACACCGGAAGAGATCAAACGCCTGCGAAAAAACGGAGGCATTCATAAGGCAGGTCCAGATGAGCCATCAATTGTCATCCAAAGGATGATTGCCATGGAACCAAAGGCCCGAAGAGCCGAAGCCGAAAGGCTTGCTCATTGGAAGGCCAATTTCCCCTGGAAACCTACCCATGATCCAAATCTGACCTTCGATCAGTCTCAGCCTTATCTTTATCTACATGGTGTTAGTGGTTCACATTTGACACCGGAGAAGAATGTGGAAATGCGTCGTCAGTGGAAAAGA
>CAYSOI010000455.1:0-3797 GCA_964432425.1 uncultured Opitutales bacterium
GTGAGCAGAGTCAATAAGGGCATTGGATGGACGATCATATTTGGGGAGAATTGCCCGAATGAACACTTTCAGGAAAACAAATATCATTACTCCAAATTCAATCACTGGCGAACTCTTGAAACATTCATTATGGAAAACAATGTGCTTGCCCCGGCATCAGCAACTTGTTCAAACACTGACCATCTATGAAATTTGCGATTTGCAACGAAACCTATCAGGGATGGAACTTCGAAAGCACCTGTGAGCACATCAGGAAAACTGGCTATGAAGGAGTCGAGATTGCTCCGTTCACGTTAAAAGACGATCCACGTGAGCTGAACTATCAGGATGCGGACAAAGTCAAGAAAGCCGCAGCAAACGAAGGGCTGGATGTGGTTGGTCTTCACTGGTTATTGGTAAAACCCTCCTGGTTACACCTCACCACTACCGATACGCTTTTACAGAAGGATACCATCAAGTTTGCCGTCCATCTGGCCGAGTTCTGCAATGCAATAGGCGGCCATGTGATGGTCTGGGGCAGTCCCAAGCAAAGAGATCTTCAAACCGACTGGGATTATGATGATGCTTTGGCCAGAGCCACCGACGTGTTGTCTCAAATCGCTCAACAAATTGAAAACCTCGGAGTCACCATTGCAATGGAGCCACTGGCTCGTACGGAAACCAATTTCCTGACCACCACTGCGGAGACGATCCATTTGATTGAAAAGGTGAATCATCCTGCAGTTCAACTTCATCTGGATGTGAAGGCCATGAGTGATGAAAGCAAATCCATTCCTGAGATCATCAAGGATAGCCAAAAATACATTGCTCATTTTCATGCCAATGATCCAAATCTTCGAGGGCCGGGCTTTGGAGATGTGCAATTTGAACCCATTGCTGCCGCACTCAAAGAAATCCAATACTCAGGATATGTCTCTGTAGAGGTCTTCGATTACAGTCCTGATCCAGAAACTATCGCTGAAAAGAGCATTCAATATTTACAAAAGACTTTTCAGTAGTTTATTGGCTCTTCCACATTAACTAAACCGTTAACCTTGGCTGATTTGTCACCCCAATTACATTGCTCATGGGCAACTGCTACCCATGTAGGCAGATTACGACGCGTAAACGAGGACTCTCTCGTTGTTTTTACCGTCGAACCTGATTCTACCAAACAACTTCCTGTAGAGGGCCAATGTGAGATTCCTTTCAAAGGGTTGGTCGCTGCGGTTGCGGATGGAATGGGGGGAGTTCGGGGAGGAGCCTTTGCCAGTAAGAAACTTCAGGAAGCTCTAACCACATTGCTGGCTCAAGACCAATATGCAGAGCCTCACCCAACAGTTCTTCATTCACTGGTCAATGAGATCAATTTTGATATATTGGAGTATGCCGAAGGAGATCCAGCATTTGAAGGGATGGGCACAACTCTTACCTTGGCATGGTTAAGAGCTGGAATTTTGAATTTGGTCAACGTTGGAGATAGCCGGCTCTACCGTTTACGAAACAATGAATTTGCACAACTCAGCGAAGACCAGTCGATGGTAGGAAAACTGCTTCGGGATGGCCAGATTACATCTGAAGAGGCTCGAGTACATCCACAGCGAAATGTTATTGACCAGGCGGTCGGGTCCCATCCAGAAGGCTTGCATCCTGATATTTCCACTTTCCCCATTGAGCCAGGAGATCAGTATCTACTTTGTTCGGATGGGCTGAACGAAGAGCTGACTGATGAGCAGATGAAAGAAGTCATCACAGCCAACAAGGGGGAAAACTTGAGGAAGATTGCGGGATTGCTTATTGATAAAGCCTTGGCGGCCGGAGGACGGGATAATATCAGTATCATTCTGTTGGGGATTCATCCCTAGATGGAAAGCTAGGCATTATGACCAGGCCCGATATCCTTCTGACTCATCCCCTATTTCATGTAAATCCAGACACTTATCAGGAAACCTATCATTTTCACTGTCTCTGGAAAGCGACCGATCCAGATGCAATGATCGAACAGATTGCTGGTAGCTGCCGCGCCGTAATTGTACGTGGAGAATTCAATGGCCAGCACATGGATGCATTACCAGAGTTAGGATTGATTGCCGTGTGCGGTGTTGGCTATGATGCCGTAGATGTGCAGGCCGCATTGGAACGAAATATCAAGGTCACTCACACACCCGATGTTCTCACTGAAGACGTTGCGGATCTTGCTCTGGGTTTGATGTTGGCTGCAGGCAGGAAGATTGTTCAGGCAGATAAATACGTTCGTAAAGGCCTTTGGAGCAGCCAGGGAGAAATGCCCTATAACCAAAGGGTCCAAAGCAAACGGGTTGGAATTATTGGGCTGGGCAGGATCGGGATGGCGATTGCCAGAAGATGTGAAGCCATGAATATGGAGATCGGCTATCACAATCGAAACCCTAAGCCGGAAGTTGCATACCCATGGTTTTCAACCCCATCTGAACTGGCATCTTGGGCAGATTATCTTCTCCTTGCCACTCCAGGCGGGGCATCAACCTATCACATTATCAACCAGAATGTGTTAAGGGCTCTTGGTAGTTCCGGGATCCTGATCAATGTTGGCCGAGGCACAAATGTTGATCACAACGCTCTTCAGATGGCATTGAAAAATCAAACAATTGCTGGGGCAGCTCTGGATGTGATTGAGGGTGAGCCCAACATCCCGGATGAGCTACTTGCCATGGAGGACAATTTGATCCTTCAACCCCACCAAGCCAGTGCTACCTATGAAACCCGGCAAGACATGGTGAACCTTACTCTTGAAAACATAAACGCCTTCCTTCACAATCAGCCCATTCCTGCACTAATTCCAGAATGCAGATGAAGAATCCACCACGCAAAAAACTACTTCCCAGAGGGCGAATTGGAAAAGCGGTCCCCATACAGCCTTTGGATTTTGAACCAAAGAAACGTCCATTTGTTCCAACGAAACAGACAAAACGTGATCTCTGGGCAGCGATCACTCTTGTCGTCTCCCTGGTCATCTTGCTGCTTATGTGGTGGGCGGTGGAGTATTTGAAAAGCTTATAGCTACAGCTTTAGACTTGAAGACACCTTCTCGGAGTCTCATATTCCATCAAGTCCAAGGACAAGATATCTACATTATACAGAAATTGATGAGGCCAATCCAAAATATGAAGACGTGCATTCGTATCTCCCTACTTTCATTACTTGTATCTGCTGCGAATGCACAGTTTTACAGTGAAACGATTCGAAGCAATCAGCAGGCAACTGCCGGCGAAGAAAGCCTGTTTCTTCCTGCTCCCCCACCTCAAGCCCCCACCTCAGTACCTAATCCGAGAATCAATTTACCAACCGCCACCGACCCGCTGGTTTTGGATGATGTTCCCCTCGGAAATATTGAGCTAGTCCCAAATGATTGGCAGTATCAGCCCGAACCTTATGTCGACAACCTGCCTCCTCACCTTACTAGGTTTTTGGGAATGCTCCTCTACTATTCCAACGGCTCCGCATACATCGTTTACACAAACACTGATGCTCTTCATCACCAAAAAGGTCTCAGGACTGGCGATCGGGTTCTCTCCATCAACGGAAAGAGTGTAAGTTTTTACAAAGAGCGCTTCATTGAGCAACTCAACGAAATCAGGCAGCAACGTGATATGCATTTACATTGCCTGATGGGGACTCCAGCCCAACAACGAATACTGATCATCCCAAATCTCTACAAGAAGGATGAGAAACTTGACCAACTATGCCTTAAAGCCGGCTTGGGAGATGCAGGTATGTGGGACATTGCCAGTGGTCAAATCCCGACGTTACGCACGGCTCCTCCCCCACCCCCTAAAAAA
>CAYSOI010000456.1:0-1329 GCA_964432425.1 uncultured Opitutales bacterium
CGCCCCTCCAGTTAGCACGAAAGAGTTTCGGAAATTTATTATGAGAGATAGTATATTCTTCATCCCGCCTCACAGCTCTGGCGGATCCGGTTGCTGCCAGGCACTCATGCCACCATCCACCAGGATCATTTGCCCGTGAATGTGGGCGGCCAGTTCACTGACCAAAAACGCCGCAATCGGACCACAAACTTCTGCACCCGGAACTTCCCCATTCGGGGTATGCAACTTCATCCATTCGGTCACTCCCGGCTGGTCCAGAGCACTGGCCGTCAATGGCGTGCGAACCAGGCCCGGCGCCATGCCATTCACCCGAATCCCATGTGGAGCCAGGGACACACACAAGGTCTTCACCATGGCCTCCACCGCCCCCTTGGAAGTATCGTAAGCCGCATGCGTTTGTTCGGCCAACCTGCCGTTGATGGAACCCGTAAGCAGTACCCTACCCGCCGTCTTGTTCGCCACCCACCTTCGGGCAAATTTCTGGATCAGAAAGAAGTGCGAAAAGACGTTGAGCCGCATCGTTTTCTCAAAAGTGGGCATGTCCAATTCCAGGAAGTCAGGTTCACCATAAGTGCCGGCATTGCTGATGAGAATGTCGATGTTGGGATTGGCTTCGCAGGCTGAAGCATAAAGCTGCTCCACCGCATCTTCTGTCGGGCCGGCAAGATCACCAGTGACCAACCCGCATGCCACTCCATGCGCTTCAATGGCAGCCCTGGCTTCCAGAGCGTGTTCATCTTCAGCCAGACCATGCAGCACAATGTCGGCCCCAGCCTGCGCTAAGGATTCTGCCATCGCACGGCCAACTCCGGTCGTCCCTCCCGTTACCAGGGCCGTTCTACCTTTCAATGAGATCATAGAGCCGTTCTGCAAAACAACCCGAACTTAGGCAATGCAGAATCAGAGCAATCCCTGTACATCAAGGTAAGGTAGACGATGAGCATCGGCCACACCTTTGCAGGTAACGTGGCCATTGAAGGTATTGATGCCCGAAGCAATGGCATTGGAGCTTGCCGCCGCGCCTTCAAGACCATGGTCCGCAATGTACAAGCCATAGGGCAAAGTGGCTCCGGTCAGCGCCAGAGTCGAAGTCAGGGCCACTGAACCCGGCATATTGGGAACGCAATAATGCACGATACCTTCCTGCACAAACGTAGGCTCCTCATGGGTGGTTGCCCTGGTCGTTTCAAAACATCCGCCTTGATCCACCGCAACATCGACAATGACCGCCCCTGGCTTCATCCGTGACAAGTCTTCCCATGTGATCAATCTCGGTGCCCGGGCTCCCGGATTCAACACTGCCCCGATCAATACATCGCTGTCATGCAA
>CAYSOI010000456.1:1429-3782 GCA_964432425.1 uncultured Opitutales bacterium
ACACGGCAGCCCCCCATGATCCTCAATCGTTTCATAGGCCACCGCCTTGATCTTTCTCTCCAACAACACCCTCGTCAACCGATCCTCCGCAGCCAGATGCAAATAGGTGTAAAGGATCTGCCCTTCCTGCAAAAGATTGTACTCTGCTGGCTGTGGCTCCTTCACCTTCACAATCATCTCCGCTTCCCCAAACACCGCTTCCGCATTCTCAGCCATTCCCGCTCCTGCCTCCACATACGCTTCATCCGGAAAACCTGCCCGCTCTCCAGCCCCTTTTTCCACCAGTACTTCATGCCCATGCAAACGATAAGCCTGAGCATCGGTAGGCGTCATTCCGACACGGTATTCATGCAACTTGGTTTCTTTCGCAACGCCTATTTTCATAACTTTTTCATACTCTCGTTTCTATACATACCTACATCCTGTAAATCATTGGCAGGGAATCTCCAGCTTCTCTCCATCCAGCCAGGTCGAGAGCACTTGAGTTTCCTTCACTTCGTCCACACAACAAGTCAGCAAATCCCGATCCAGAATAATAAAGTCCGCCCTCTTTCCAGGCTCCAACGAACCAATCTCATTCTCCATTCTCATGAGCCAGGCATTGTGGATCGTGTAGAACCGAATCATCTCCTCACGGGACAATGCCTGCTCTGTGTGCACAGGTTCCTCCAACCAACGGGCTTTCCGGGTCAGCGTGATCCACATTCCCAGAAAAGGATCATAAGGATTCACACTCCGTAGCGGGCCAATCTTCTGCATGTGATCACTGCCACCTCCCGCGATCACTCCAGCATTAAACAAACTCTTCAATGGAATGAAATGCTTGAGACGGGCATCCCCAAATTGAGCCTTCAAAGTGTAGCCATCGTTGTAAAGCCAGGCCGGTTGCAGATCGATCCCAAAACCCACTTTCGCCGCCAACTGGATCGCCTCCGGAGTCATGAAACTCGAATGCGTAATGGAAGACCGCGAAGGAGCCACCGGCATGTCTTTGTTCACCCTGGCATAAACTCGGGCCAAGGTCGTTGTGGCCGCATCTCCCTGACAGTGTGCCGTAAAAGCCAGATCTCTCTTCACACAAGCCCGGGCCAACTCCTCCAGACGCTCATCCTTGATGTATTGCATCCCACGATAAGCAGGATCCTCAATGCCATAGATTTTGCTCTTCCCCCATGGCTTTTGAAAGTAGGCACTCCCCGTCAGCATGCCCCCATCCTGAAACACCTTTACGCCCACAATACCAAACCGAGGATCCGGCTTCTTGAAGTACGGGTCTGCTGCAATCGCATCGAGACGTTGTTCAATGGCAGACAACTCTCCACCAGCCCCCACACCACGGGAAACCCGAACCCGCAAACTCAAACGCCCCTCATCCAGTAGCCGCTGATATTGATCCCGGGCCGAAGAGCCGCAATTGCGGTCAATGACTCCAGTGATGCCACGGCGATTGTAATCGTGAAACAAGTCCACCAAGCGCCGATCCCGGGCCTTCTGATCCAGAGATTTTCGAGTCGAATTGTGTTTCCATTTGATGATGGAGGACACCTTTCGAATTTGCCCATTCAGTTCCCCCGTCTCTGGATCCACCAGGATCTGCTCCGGGTGTTTGGCGGCAAAGGCCATGTCGATCCCATTCAATTTCAGAGCCAATGAATTGACACTGGCATCCGGCCCCGTCCGGAAGATCACCGGATGCTCTGGTGCGACAGAATCCAACTCCTTGCGATTCGGATAACGCTGCTCCTTCAATCGGGTAATGAACACCTGCGACAACCGAATCCACTCCCCCTTCGGCACCACTTGGGTCCGCTCCCGGACATAGGCCAACACATCCGCAATCGACTCCATGGTTGGAATCTCATGACTGGCCTCAAACATACTGGCACTGGTCGGATGCACATGCGAATCCAACAACCCCGGCAACACCATCTTCCCCGCCAAATCCATCACCTCCGTCTCAGGCTTCTTCCACTTCCCGGCATCCACATTGGTGCCAACCGCCGTAATTCTCCCCTCCTCAATCGCCATCGCCTCCACCACTTGAAAGTCCCCATTCACCGTCACAATCTTGCCATTTCGAAGAATCAGATCCGCTCCCGAGAGCGAACCCAAACCAAACACTGCCAGAAAGAGAATGAATTTCGAGAAAGGAGAAAACAAAGGAGAGAAGTTCGACAGGATCATGAGCTGAGAAAAATGTTCAGAGCACAGTGTTCACCATATCCATTCAACCCTCAAGCCTTTCAAAAGGAATACCCTCACAAATCTGTGGCGAGAAGACTAGGCAAAACATCCACTTCCAGCCATACCCAATCGGCCAGCAAGACCCCACTACTGTTGCGCCAACCCTTCC
>CAYSOI010000457.1:0-3780 GCA_964432425.1 uncultured Opitutales bacterium
TCAGGATCCGATAAAACCACGGAGCGGCCGTGGCGGAGTATTGGAAGCCATGGCATTGGTTGCATCGGGAAAACCAAAACACCGGGAGATCGTTCGAAACTGGGTACGGTCGAGCCATTGCCCATGGAAACCACCCACAGAGCCGATCGGTGCCAGATTCGAACCTGGCTACCGCGGATACAACGGATACCAGACCTGGCACCATGGTTTTAACGGGCTCTACTGTGCCCTCTATTACGAAGCCACCGGAGATGATTATGTTCTTCCTGCCCTGAGGAAGTATGCCATTGAGGCCGCAATGGGACAGAGTGGAGGCGGAAGCTGGGGGCATACCTTTGCCTTCCCATCCTTCAACGGTGGAGAATTCAATAAAATGAACCCCGGTTACGGTGCACTCAATGCCGCCGGGAACCGCTGCTTTTATCTTGTCACCCTTGCCCAGAAGCTTGGGATTAAGCATCCGGCCATCGATAAAGCCGTCGAACGAGCACAAAGGTTTTTCAGTTCCTACATCGACCAAGGCTGCATCCCGTATGGCGACCACGCCGCCTATCCTTCCGACGACAGTAATGGAAAAAACACCGGGGTCGCTTTCTCCCTCAAACTCCTCGGGGATAATTACGGTGCAAAATACTTCGCCATGATGTCCTCTCATTGCTCCTTCACCCGCCGCGGTGGCCATGGTCATGATTATCACGGAAACTGGTCTTTTTGGGGAGCCACGCTTTGCGGTCCGCAAGTACGGATTCTCGCCGAGCGTAACATGCGCTGGCGGCGAACTCTATGCCGTCAATTCGATGGTAGTTTTGTTTACCACTCCCCTACCTACGGCGGACTAAGCGGCCCCTTGAGGGATCCCACTGCAACGGCAGTCATGACATATTCCCTCCCTTTCAAACAAACCTTGATCACGGGAAAAAATCCAGACGAAAGCCTTTATCCGGATAAGCATGAGATGAACCAACTTCTGGCCAGTGCCTATCCTCAGTTTAATGATCCAAAACTAAAGGAACTTACGGGCTCCCACTGGCCGGACAGAGATAGCGACGCCCTCCTTGAAATACTCGATATGTTCAAGCCCAAGACCCGGGCACAAATTGCCAAGGAACTGGGCAAAAGATATCAGGCGGGAGACACCTCCATTGCCGGACGACTCGTCGCCCTTTTGTCACACGAGAACGCACGCTACCGCGATGGGGCCGTTCAAGGGATTGCAGCATGTGGTAAGGATGCCGCCCTGCCTCAACTCTCGAAAATCAGCGATCTCCTTGAGGATCCGTATGACTTTGTCCGGATCTCCGCAGCTCGTGCAATGGCCAAAATCACCTCATCCAACGAGTCTAAACGAGAGCTACTTCAAGCCACGGTGGATAGGCACAAAGCCGTTGCCCCCAATAGCGTGGCAAACACGACTCAAAGTCTTCTTTTCGCGGATGAAAGCCTTCTTGCCAACAACCCATTCGAAGCTGGTATTGACAATAACTTGGTCAGGCGAGCCCTTGAAGCGGTGATTCAGCTCGATCCGGTGCACCGAAGTTTCATGGCCTCCCGTGCCAAAGTTTGGTCCAAGGACACGGTAGTCAAACTCGCCGGCCCCCTTACATTTGCTGCGGAAGAAGAACAGATCGCCGATCAGATGTTCGCCAACCGCTCCCCATTGGCACAGGCCATCCTTAACCAACACGGCTATCTCGAAGGCGTTCTCGCCTCAGCTTACCGCATGCGTAAACAAGCTGCCGTCCCTCGGGATATTCGGGCAAAAGTCGGCTTCAAACGTCCCCTTGCCGACCCCGAACACGTGAAAAAACACAAAGGGCTTTACCGGGATCTGATCCCGGCCTTCCAGTCCGTACTGATTGGAAACCCCCTTGCTCAAATCAGTGAGAAAGAGGGTGAAAAGACCATCCTTACCGACTTGGACGAACTACTCCGGATCATCGAAGCGGACAAACAACCGCAGCGCCTCCCCAGCATCGAAAAGGATGTGGCATTCCAATTCAGCCAGGAAATTGCCCAAGCCGGGAGCACGCGTGAAAAACTCCATCTTTGCCGAAAGGAATTGGAAGATCCGGAACGAAAGACCTACTTCCGCAAGATGGCTGCGATGACTCATCTCACTGAACTTCTTGGCCCGGATGCACTGAAGGATCTCCTCCCCTACCTCAATCACAAATATTTCAGACTGCGGGAGCATTCCCAGAAACTGGCCGCACTGCAAATGGCAACACTGGATAGTGGGGGGCTTACCCAACTGGTCGTTGAATCCGGCTCGGCCCGTGAACAAATCGGGATTCTTCATACCCTGGGCAATCATCAAATCAAAAATGGCACAGCCCTGTCCAGGCAGGCTTTGGTCAGCAAAACTCCATCCATACGCAATGCCGCCCTCCAAGCATACGCCAAACTGGCAAGCTCTGGGTCGATTAAGGATATCACCGGGCACTTCGCCAAGGCCACGCACCAGGAAGACCTCCGCGGTTGCGAGGAAGCGTTGATTACTCTCCTCAAGAAACCTGTCTCTTCCACCAAGACCAAGGAGGCCCTAATCGCCATGGTCCCCGAGGTACAGGAACTACCTGCGGTACGAAAGCGGCTCTATTACCTGATAGGTCAGGCGGGTGACCAACGCTCCTTGGACACACTCGTCAAGGAAGCCCGCACTGAAGATATCCAACATTTCGATGATCTGGTTCATGGTCTCGCTTTTTCCAACAGTCGCGAAGCCGACCAAATACTCCTTCGACTGGCCGCAGAAAGCCCTAAAAGCGCCAAGCTCATTGGCAAGTATGCCGTTCATCGCATGGTGCTTGGCCCCAAAGGCTTCGGTGATCTCAATGATAAGATTCGAATGGATTTCGCAGAGCCCATGCTCAAGCTCGACATGGATAGAAGGCTCATTAGCTATCTTGGCAAAATCCATGAAGCCCGGGCGTTGCGTGCTCTCATGTATTGCCTCGAAAAAGGGGTCAGCCATGCCGCGAGTGCCTTGGTGGCTTCCGCCGAAGGCCTTAAGAACCTCTCCCTCAAAGATTCAGAAATTGCTGCCAAAGCGATCAGGGATGTTATGGAATATATGGAAGTGACCCATTTACGGGGCGGAATCACCGCTCACATGAAGAAGGAAGACAACTATTTGGGATGGCAGGCCCTCCAAGCCCGTGCCGGGAAAGCCCTTCTCAAGGTAAAACAACCAGACCGTGCTCCAATCCCCGCATTCAATGACCTCGACTTGGACTTCTAGACTCCTGCCCGTAAAACCTGCTCCCTCGCATCTTCCCTGAAGGTCCAAATGCATTCTTTTTTTCTTTTTTTGATCTTCGGGATATTGATTTTCCCACCTGCATTTTCTGAAAGTGAACAAGTTTCACATGTCCCACAACACTTGCCAACTGACCAGGATGGCAGTCTAAGACTACCTGGCATTTCCTTAAACCCCGTCGATCGCTTCATCGATATCAATTCGACCGTCTGCTTAAATCATGGATTGCTCGAACTGATTGCCTGCACCAAAAACACCAAGGAACATGAGTCCATTGTGGTATTGAATGCCCGCCCGATTCATATTCATGCAGCTCTTCTGCTACTGAAGGCAAAGCCGGGCAGACCCGCCATGCAAAAAGTTATTGATAAGAAAAATTCAAGATGGATTCCAGTTACGCCAACCGGTGAACAAGTTGAAGTGTCACTCGTATTTCAGGATGACAAAGGTAAACTTGAGGAGTTTTCAATCAGCACATTTGTTTCTCCCACAAAATTAAACGAATTTGAAGGATTTGAAGT
>CAYSOI010000458.1:0-3766 GCA_964432425.1 uncultured Opitutales bacterium
GGTCAAAATATCGAAAGGCAGCCTAAAGTCCGTGCCATTCTGGACTGACCCCTTCCAGATTCTTTGGAACCAAATGTTGGAGTAAGGGAGTATTGGAATCCTGGAGTAATGGGATTTGGGCTCGATACACTTGATTCAATACTCCAACCCTCCATCACTCCATCGGAAATATTCTTTCTTTTTTTGACAGCATTTGGTGAATAAGGTTCTAAGAGCAATCAAACCTTTTTAGATTTGGTATTATAGCCTATAGCCCCAGGTCGAGCGAAGCGATGCCTGGGGTGGGTGCATGGTTGTATTTCCCATTCCTGGGGTTTCGTGCGTTCCTTACTCAACCCCAGGCTAACCCGCATTTCTCACGGATTTCCTACTACGACTTGTTACACGGCACGGTGACAGCGTTTGGCTTGTTTCCTCCTCAAGCAGGGTGTACTCACCCAGCACTTCGTCGTCAACTACGCCAACCTTGTCACAGAGCCGTTCACTTCGTCTCGCAACGCAAATCCGTAAGAAATGCGGGCTAATGGCTGTAATCCCTCCGGGATATTGAGTTCATTCATTAGCATTGATATTCGAGTTTTTTCCGGGTTATTGTTTCTTGCCAATAGATTGGTAAGAACGGCACACATAGTGTCTACATTACCTCAAAATTCGTGAGGCATGATCCGCCAAAGAAACATGCTCATGGCCACTTACAGGAGGCACAATTTACAAAAACAACCAATACGAATGAATACAGACAGGAACAATTTAGAGGCAGAAGCAGCGAATACAGGAAAGGTGCTCCGAGGAGTGTTGCCTGTGATTCCAACGTTGTTCAAAAGCGATGACACGATCGACTTGGAAGCCCAGAGAGCGGTGGTGGGGTTTGCTCTAAAGCATGGAGCCAGTGCGGTGGTCTGTCCAGCAGTGGCAAGTGAGTACAATTTCTTAAGTCTGGAGGAGCGGAAGACCTTGGTTTCTCTGGTTGTGGAGGAAGTGAATGGTCAGGTTCCGATCATTGGTGGAGCCAGTGCGAAGACAGTGGAAGAAGTGGTGTTGGCGGCTCGGGATTGTCTACACTTTGGCATTTCTTATCTGATGATTATGGCTCCCAATGGCTTGGATCAGGAGGTGGAGAAGCACAAGGAGTTCTTTGCTCAAATCAGTGAACAGATTGAAGGGGCTCAAATCATTCTGCAGAATGCCCCGTCACCCATTGGTGCAGGGTTGGCCGTGGAGGACATCGCAGCGATTGTGGAGTCCAACCCAATGATCACTTACGTAAAAGAAGAGACTTTACCGTCTGGTCCAGCCATCACAGCTCTGGTGAACCGTAAGATTCCGCACATGGTGGGTGTAATTGGTGGAGGGGGTTCTCGCTACATGATCGACGAGTTGAATCGAGGTGCACTTGCTGCCATGCCAGCGATTGAGCTACTGGATTTGCATGTTGGGATCTACAATGCTTACGCCGCAGGAAATCAGGATAAGGCAAGGCAACTCTATCGCTGGAGCCTGCCCCTGCTGGTTTCGCAATTGATCTACCGGATGCGTTTGACCAAATACGTTCTCAACTCCCGAGGGATTGCCAATGATGTTGTCGTCCGGGCTCCCCTTCCTGATATGGATGATATGACCAAGCAGGACATTGACCAAATGCTGGAAGACCTGAAGGGAGTATTGATATGAGCGACAAGATTGCATCTTTAGAAGTCTACGTTGTCGATCTCAGTCAGGATTCTCCATATCTGGGCAACCTGGGTGAAGCCGAGAAGGTCAATCCCTACGGCTACTTTGTCCGACAGCAGAACGGCACGGTCTATGTACGCAACAATCGCTCACTCGTCCTGCGAATCCTTACAGAAAATGGCGTCGAAGGTTGGGGAGAAACTTACGGGCTGGTCGCTCCGAAAGCAACAGCCGAGCTGATCAAAGATTTGTTGACCGGATTCGTCGTCGGCCGAGATCCATTTGATGTTCAAGCCATTCATGATCATCTCTATGACCTGAAGAGAGTTCGTGGCTACACCGGGGGATTCTACCTGGATGCCCTGGCGGCAGTGGACATTGCCCTGTGGGACATTCTGGGAAAGATCTCTGGCTTGCCGGTCCACAAGTTGCTGGGAGGCAGGTATCACGAGAAGATTCCTTGCTATGTTTCCGGCCTTCCCAAGGACACACTTGCCGAACGCTGCGAGTTTGCCCAATCCTGGAAAGAAAAGGGATTTGATGCAGTCAAATTTGCCTCCCCTGCGGCCAATGAAGGTGTGGTTGCGGAGATCCGGGGGTTGAGAAAAACATTGGGCGATGACGTCAAGATTGCCTGTGACATGCACTGGACCGAAACTTATGCCAGTGCCATCAACATCGCCAGTCAGATGAGCCCCTACAACCCATGGTTCGTCGAGGCTCCTGTGGCCACAGAAGATGTGGAAGGCTTGCGGGAAGTGGCTCAACATTCTGGTCAAACCATTGCTGTGGGTGAAGAGTGGCGAACGGTGCTGGAAGCTCGCCAACGAATTGATGCCAAAGCAGTGCATATCGTCCAACCCGAGATGGGACATACCGGCATTACTCAATTTATGCGAATCGGTCGCTATGCTGAGGCCCATCATCTGCAAATCATTCCGCATGCGACAATCGGTTCAGGGATCTTCCTGGCCGCAAGTATTCAAGCCAGTGCGGCTTTGCGAAACATTGTTTCCCATGAATTCCAGCATTCCCTTTTCCCTCCCTTCAGTCACTTCACAGGAGATGTTCTACAATGCGAAAAGGGAGCCTACGGAATCACCGAGAGCCCAGGCATTGGTGTGGAGCCATCCGAGGCCATGAAAAACAAAATGACTCTCCTATAAACCTGGATAACGCATTAGAAGCTCACAAAGAAGAATGGGAAGTTTGAGGAGTGTTGGAATGATGGAGAACAGGATCGTGTTTTTCCAAAGGGTGAGTAAACTTCCAACACTCCAACACTCCAACACTCCAACACTCCAACACTCCAACACTCCAACACTCCAGGCTTCCTCACGGCAATTAACATCTTTCCTCAATCCCAATTGCTGAATATAGAATAAATCATGGGGCAACTCGACGCTTTTACCCTGCTCCTCTACGTAGCGGGACTTTTCATCATTAGTACGCTGGCCAGTAAACGGACAACCAGTCAGAAGGAAATGTTCTCCGCCAATCGAAGCTCGCCGTGGTGGGCTTCCGGGTTGAGTGGATTCATGACGGTATTCTCCGCCAACACCTTTGTGGTCTGGGGTGGGATTGCCTACGAATTGGGTATGGTGGCAGTTGCGATCAACCTGACCTATGGTGTCGCGGCGATGCTCATCGGCTACTTCATTGCAGGCCAATGGAACAAAATGGGCGTCGATACACCTGCCGAGTATGTCACCCTTCGTTTTGGGCAGACGGGTTTGCATTTCTTCACCTGGACAGTGCTCCTCAAACGCATCCTTGGGGTCGCAGGTTCCCTCTATGCACTGGCCATACTACTCACCGCCAAGACCGCAGACGGCTCGGCGATCATTCCGCTGTCTCTCAACACTGCGATCATCATCTTCGGTATCATCGTCATCCTGTACACCATGCAAGGCGGGCTTTGGGCGGTACTGCTGACAGACGTATTGCAGTTCGTGGTCCTCACGGTTGTCGTCTTCGTCGCATCGATTCTGATGATGGCAGATCTGGGCAGTTTTGCTAACTTCAAAGACAATACCCCGGATGGCTTCCTGCACCTCACCGGGGGCGACTTTACCTGGTTCTTCCTCTTTGGATG
>CAYSOI010000459.1:0-3764 GCA_964432425.1 uncultured Opitutales bacterium
AGATTTGTTGGCTCCGACACCTTGGAGGTTAATTCCTTCGGGGGCCTCCCATTCCAGAGTCGTAACGACACCTTGTTCATCCATTCGCCGGATGACGCCATTGAGGCAAGTGACCCAAAGTTCACCATTGCCATCGACCGCCAACCCATGAGGAGACGCAAAACTGGCCACTTCTGGATTTCCGTCTTCGATTCCACTGAGACCAGTGCCGACAATGGATAAGGTCTCACCAGTGGCAGTATCTATTTTAAGAAGTTGGTTGGACAAGGAATTGGCTACCCACAAGTTCCCATCAGTGTCTGTTGCGATTTCAGCCGGGGAGAACAATCCTTCCTCGACTAAAGTGCTGACCTCTCCCGAGATGGAAATCTTACGAATTCGGTTTCCCCACTTTTCTGCAATGTACAAATTTCCCGCCGAATCAAAAGATAGACCTGTTGGCGAAAAGAATAGGGCGTCGAGTCGATGGCCATTGGTCGCCCCAATCTCTCCGGGAGAACCTGCATACGTGGTTACACTTCCTGAGATAGGATCCATCCGTACAACCTGGTGGTTTTCACTGTCGGTTATATACAGGAAGTCATCCGCTCCAGTAACAATCGAGTGCCCTTCTCCCCAACCAATACCTGGGAAGTCCGTGACTTGCGTAAGTGTCTCTTCTTCCAGATCCAACTTATGAACTGCATCTGATTCTAAAATAAATAAATCTCCATCAAAAGAGGTGATGTCTTGTGGGCTTGAAACCGTACCGACGACAACCTCCATCGGATTATTGATTTCCGACAATCGCCTATTTAATTCTAGCCACTCCGGCATAATGAAGGGCACCACTCTTACAAAATCTCCATCCGCATCACTGGTTTCCAACGTCAATGAATATTCCTCATCCGTATAAGCGATGGGAATGGTCGACTCTACAATGGTGGGCAAAGCTGCTTCCATAACCGTGCTTAGCAGGAAAACACTTATTGTTGATACAAACTGGGAAGAGCTAAACTGGGAGCTGTTTAACATACAATTGGGAGAAACTCGGGGAGGCTAAAAGGGAGGGATACTTCAACAATATACCCCCATTTACATGTCATGACAAAATTAATTATCTCGACCAACCTAGCAGAAAGCTGCGAAATAGCGAGTTTAGAATCTTCCCACTATTTACATGAATCATCTGCCTTCTCTACTGTTTTCAATTCTGTTTACGACTGCTTCCATAGCGGAGCCCTATACACCGTCCGAAATTTATACCATCGCAGAAGAAGCCACTTTTGAGTTACTTGTGAACGGAAGGTTGGAGGGGACAGGTTTTCTAATTTCGGCCGATGGATATGCCGCCTCTGTATTTCATGCCATGAAGGAGGATGCAACTTTGGAAATTCGATCCCCAGAACTGGGCAGATTACCCATTTCATTAGTTGCTCATAACCGCGGCACAGATACAGTTTTACTACAACTCCCCTGTAGGAAGAAACCTTATAAATACCTTCGTTTAAACTCCATTATTCCGGCACCAGGGGATTCCATTTATCTCATGGGGACGCCTATTTTTCGACACCGGGTTTTTATCCCAGGTGCAGTTGCCAGAAAAGGTACTACTTTTGAATATTATAACGGCAATTATGTGGAGGTTTTGCATGCAACAGGAATTGCCGCGAAGGGGTGCTCTGGAGGCCCATGGTTGGACTCGAAGGGAAAGGTTGTGGGGATGCAGGCCGCTAACATCACCATTCGGGATAGTCATCAGGGAGTCGCCTCAATTGTGCCCGCTTTTACAATAGAGCAACTCTTGGAGAAAAAATCCGACATCCACTTACCCACATTGCAAATGGCTGTTGAAGGTGTTTGGGAACAAGCACCGGATTACATCAAAGGTCTACCTCCCAAAACCAAGGGGCTTGTCATTCGCCAAGTTCCTAAAAATGGAGTTGCCGCAAAAGCTGGCGTTCAGGAATGGGACATTCTCCTCAGTATTGACGGGAAGCACTTTGAGGAATCAGCAGAATTCGTACAATACTTACGAAGCCAACCTGCCGACCACATCCACAAACTTGATATCATGAATAAAAATGGCAAAAACCGACGAACCATTCAGCTAAAACCGCATTTACTTCCATAGAGAAACCTATCATAGGCAATTTATGAATTTTAAACTCTCTCCACCACTACTTGGGATCGGGCTTGGTCTGGCCATTCTTGTGGTTATTAAGTTCGCCACCAAGAACCCAACACCAGAAACAACACCTGAAGAACTCGCCGCTCCCCAGGCAATCAATACTCCCCCACCACCTGACGAAACTCCGGCTATCTCCAAAAACATCGCCAAGGATGGAGACCTCCCTCCCCTCCCCAATCCTCCGAAACGTCCAGACCTTCAGAAACCATACCCCACAACACTCCCCTCGGAGGAATTTCACTTGAAATGGGTGGCGATCACTGAATTGCCGAAAAACCAACAATTCAATGCCAGGCAGAAGCTCCTTGGTGAATGGGTTTCTCAATACCCGGCAAGTGCACTTCGAGCTTTCAAGGAAGCTCCCAAAGAGGAACAACCCAGCCTGATGGCAACCATCGGTAGCCAATGGGCCAAAATGGCGCCCCGAAATGCAGCGGAATGGGCTCTCCAGCTTCCCAAAGCACACAGAGCCAGAGTTTTTGGAAATGTGGTCTCCAGTTGGGCAGATATCGACAAAGTGTCAGCCTTGCAATATGCCGAAAGCCTCCCCTCCGGTGAATTTAGAAATGATGCCCTGAAGTCCTTGGCTCATAATTGGAATGGCCCTCCCTCTCAAACTGCCGAATGGCTTTTCGGGCTTCCTGAGGATCAGGGGCGTAACCTGGCCATCCTTGCTCTTACCACCAAATGGTCCCGAACCGGAAAAAACGCAGCCGAAGCTTGGGCTTTTCAACTTCAGCGCAGTGACGCCAGAGACCATGCCTTACTGGGACTCTCCAGAGGCACAGTCCCGATTGACCCAGGGAAAGCCCTTTATTATGCACAGCAGATCGAAAAGACCAGCATTCAGGCAACCCAAGTCCGATCCATCGTAAATGACTACGCTCGGACCTGCATTGCCTGCCATCGGAAACAATCAACGCAAGGGTGCCTTCGGTCCAATCTTGCCGCTTTTCCCGCATCCGTTGTCCCAGAATCCAACAAAACCCGAATATTCAATATAGTTCAGCAAAATCTGAACCGTTGAATTGAAGCTTGAAAACCAGATCGCAACTCTTTCCCTTCGGAAACCTTTTCGCATTTAACCCAATCTTATTATAACTAAACTCATACACATGAATAAACGAAACTCACTCAGTCTCCTCGCTGCTGTAGCTTTTATGACATCCCAAACACACACCGATGTGTCCGCACAACCCGCCGAAGGCATATTTGCGGACATTGATACTAACCACGGCAAAATCGTACTTTCTCTGGAATTTGAAAAGTGCCCTCTCACCGTCTGCAGCTTCGTCAGCCTTGCCGAAGGCACCATGGAGACCAGCCGGAAAGGCCCCTACTACAATGGCTTGGTCTTTCACCGAAACATCAAAGACTTCATGATTCAAGGTGGTTGCCCTCAGGGAACTGGCACGGGCGGCCCAGGCTACAAATTCCGTGATGAAATCGACCCAACTCTCAAACACACAGGAAAAGGCATTCTTTCCATGGCCAACTCTGGGCCAGCGACCAACGGAAGCCAGTTTTTCATCACCCATAAAGCCACTCCATGGCTCGATGGCAAGCACACCGTATTTGGTAAAGTTGTGGATGG
>CAYSOI010000460.1:0-3754 GCA_964432425.1 uncultured Opitutales bacterium
CTAAACTACTTTCTGACAAACCAGAGGTATCCAAGTCCCTTTGCTTCTATCGGGTGAAACAACATTTCCTGGTTTGTGCACAGTTTGATGAATATATTCTCATTCTAACCGTCAAGCATGGAGCCATGGGGTTACCCACAAGGATTCAAGAACTGGAGCCAAGCTTGCAGGAAGAAGCCAATATGCTCTATCAAGGGATTGTGGAAAGTCAGGGGCATTCCTAAGTGTGGAGATTCATTTTACCACATACTTCTGCTATACCGTTTCAACGTCCTTCTTCCAGAGGGGGCGGGTTAGGTTTACTTTTGTTGAGCAAGGGGAGTACGGCTCAGTTTCTATACCTGAAGATATTTGACCAAGGATTTCCACACACCGGTCATTATGTCCTGAATCCTTATACCTCGCCTAATTCATACACATCTTTTCCACTTAGCTTGATTGCTTCATCTGCTAATTTTGGTAATCCAATCAAATCTTTATGAAAAACCTCCTCCTCACCCCTTTCGTTTTTCTCCCCAGCATATTGATGGCTGCACCGATTAAGGTCCTCATTGTCGATGGTCGAAACAATCACAACTGGGAAACGACCACCGATGCTCTCCGGGCGACTTTGGAAGCAACGCAAAGGTTTGAGGTTACGGTCACGACGGCTCCCGAATCCACCAGTTCTCCCGGACTGCGGGCACCTCGGGATGCGGACAAATCCTCTCAGGAAAAATTCAGCAAAGCGGCCCAGATTCATCGACTCCTGAATCTTCCCGCCAAAGAGGCAGATGGCAAAGCCTGGCAGACTTGGCTTCCAGATTTTTCAGCTTATGATTGTGTCGTCCTGAACTACAACGGCAACACCTGGCCAGAGCCCATGCAAAAGGCGTTCGTCAAGTACATCAAGGAGGGCGGGGGAGCCTTGCTCATTCATGCGGCCAACAACGCATTCAGCGGTTGGGACGAATACAATGACATCATCGGGATGGGATGGCGAAAAGCTGGCTATGGTAAAGCTCTCAAGATCGATGACATGACAGGGGAGGTGTACGTCGACAAAGAAGCAAAGAACTCCGCACACGGTTCCAAACATCCTTTTCAAATCCAGGTCCGGGCTCCTGAGCACCCCATCATGAAGGGCATTCCGTTAGCCTGGATGCATGGCCGGGATGAACTATATCACAACATGCGGGGCCCCGCCGAAAACCTCACCGTTCTCTCCTCCGCATACTCCAATCCAAAAGAACGCGGCACCGGCAAACACGAACCCATGACCTGGGAAGTGACCTACGGAAAAGGCCGCAGCATTGTCACCTCCATGGGCCACTTCTGGCGTGGCGACACCCAGTGGGACTCTTTGTATTGTGTGGGCTTCCAAACCATCATTGCCCGCAGCTGTGAATATTTAGCTACCGGAAAAGTCACGATTCCCGTTCCAGACCGTTTTCCCGGAAAAGATGAAGCCCGCATTGTCCCTCCACATGCCGTCAACTGGACAACCGGAGTCGCCACATCCGCATCGGTCGCAGCCATTTCTGCCCACAATAAGAAGAAAACCAATCCCTACGCAGAACTCACTCCGGAAGAGCAACTGACCACCTTCACGATTGCCCCTGGCTATGTTGCCGAACTGGTGGCCTCGGAGCCCATGGTCGAGGAACCTGTACTCGTGGAATGGGATGCCAATGGAGCCATGTATGTCGCCGAAATGCGAAGCTACATGCAGGATGAAAAGGGGACGGGTACAAAGGAGCTTCGCAATGGCCGAATTAAACGCCTGGTCGATACCGATGGTGATGGCAAAATGGACAAAGCCACCATCTTCGTCGATAACCTGA
The DNA here is from genome assembly GCA_964432425.1 of uncultured Opitutales bacterium. Lineage (GTDB taxonomy): Bacteria > Verrucomicrobiota > Verrucomicrobiia > Opitutales > JABJCN01 > JAYPDO01. The sequence goes on from CAYSOI010000460.1 coordinate 1,824, forward strand.
ACCTCCCCCGCATGATCCTGCCTCTGGACGATTGGATCGCAGTTCGAGAGTCCGACACCATGGACGTTATCGCTTATCGAGACAACGATGGTGACGGTGTCGCAGATGAGAAGAAACCTCTCTTTGAGTACGGTCCACGTGGCCGCAATGGACCCGAGAAGTCCCCGGAACACCAGGACTCCGGGCTTCACTGGAACCTCGATAACTGGATCTACATTTCCTACAACATGGAACGCTACCGCTACACCGATGGCACCTGGCGTCCCGATGACCAACCCGACCATTGGACGCAATGGGGACTCACCCATGATGATGTCGGGCGTCTCTACTGGAGTACCAACAGTAACCCCGCCGCTCGAATACAAGTGCATCCCAAATACTGGTTCACCGTCAATCGACTTGCTGGAAAAGGCATCAACGGCGACCCGATTACACTCGGCGAACCCTATTCACCCGAATTTATGAAGGTCAAAGCGACCTGCCTCTACAATGACCGTGGCGGCATGCATGGAGAGGTTCGAGCCTTCACCTCGGTCTGTGGACAATCCGTATTCCGTGGAGACAAACTACCCCAGGAAGATCGTGGAAGATACTTCTGTGTCGACCCAACCATTCACGTTCTCCGCCGGGCCAACATCACCCGGGAGCACGGCAAAATCCTGCTCGAAAAAGCGGAACCTGACACCGCTGAATTTCTGCTCTCCAGCGACATCAACTGCCGATTCGTCAACACAGCAACCGGACCAGACGGCACTCTCTACGTCACCGACATGTATCGCGGCATCATTCAGGATGCTCCCTGGCTCAGTCCCGGACCCAGAAAGTTCATCAAAGAATCAGGACTATCCAAGAACAATCAAAATGGCCGCATCTGGCGAATCCGACACAAAGATTTCGAGCCCGGAAAAACCCCAAACATGCTCCACGAAAGCACTGCCTCTCTGGTCCGTCATTTGAACAATCCCAATGGCTGGTGGCGGGACATGGCCCAACGCCAGATCATTCTCCGGGAAGATCGGGAAACCGTCATCCCTCTCCTGGAGTCCACCTTCCGCTACACCCAAAACCGCCTCGCCCGACTTCATGCCCTCTGGACCTTGGAAGGCCTCGGTGCGGTCTCCGATGAAATCCTTGCTGAAGCCATGGCCATTACCCGTGAGCCCATACTTCGCACCGCAGCCATCCAGATCGCCGAAGCCCAAGCTGAGAAACATCTTCCCGAATTGAAGAAACTGGCTAACGACCGAGATCCCCGAGTTGCCGAACAACTCATCCTTACTTTGGGCACAATCGAAGACGGCTCCGGCGATGCAACCATTCAAGCCGCGGCCCGAAACCATCTCGGTGACCGGGGAGTCATGATGGCCGCCACCATCTCCCTTTGGGGAAAACAAGACCTTCCCTTGGCCAAAGCCGTTATCGACAACTCCGCCTTCAAAAAAGTACCCCAATCCGACCTTTCCCGAGTCACCTCCGAATGGAAGGCCGCCCTCGCCAACTGGAACCGCGGACTCCAATTCCCCAAAGACATGTCCAACACTTTGAAGAAACAAATCAGCAGTGGCGAAACCCAATACTACAAACACTGCGTCACCTGCCACGGAGCCGACGGCCAAGGTGTCCAAGTCCCCGGCACAGACCTCGCCCTCGCCCCCTCTCTCGTCACCTCCAAACGCGTTGGAGGTCACCCCGACAAACTCATCCCCGTCTTCACCAACGGACTCATCGGCCCCATTGAGGACAAATCCTACGCCGCCGGCTACATGGCCCCCGCCAGTGCCCTCGGCATCACCCGCGACGACCGCCTCTCCGAACTCATCAGCTACATCCGCTACGCCTGGGGCCGCGAAGCCAACCCCGTCTCCAAAGACGACGTCAAAAAAATCCGCCAAAAGTATGAAAACCGAAATACCCCCTGGACGGATGCGGAG
>CAYSOI010000461.1:0-3752 GCA_964432425.1 uncultured Opitutales bacterium
ATGTAAACAAATTCGTTGCTGCAGATGAGCAGTTGGCAGAGGTCTACCTTGGCCTTGTCGGCCGCAGTTTTATCGTCTTTATACAATTCAGTTTGCTGGTCGAGGAAGTGAGTGAGGTACTTCAGTTCTTCCGGCCGAGGTTCGCGGGAAAAGGTTTCCCAGTAGAGCTGATTCACCAGAGATTCATTGGAATCCGCAGTGATCCGTTTGGCCAGCTTGGCACTCATTTGCCGAACAAATTGGGAATTCAACAAAGTCAGTGACTGCGGTGCAGAGTTGGTCTCATTTCGTTTCTCTTTGCCTTCAATGGCGTCGGGAGCATCAAAGAGCTGGAGGAAGGGGATGAGCTTGCTGCGTTTCACGGTTAGGTAAACACTGCGGCGGGGATCGGTAAGCTTCAATGAGCCTGCTCCAAACATACGGGTGTCGAGTTCGCCGCTCATCTGCAAAAGACGGTCACGAATCACCTCTGCCTCGATTCGCTGACGGCGGCGGGTCCAAAGCAAGTTGTTATTCGGATCCTCGGAAAGGCCAACCATGTCTGTCGCAACTCCCTGGCGATAGACAGCGGAATTAAGAATGAGGCGATGGATCGCTTTCTGGCTCCAGTTGTTTTTAATCAGCTCCAGGGCTAACCAGTCCAGCAGCTCGGGGTGAGTTGGAGCATCGCCAGTGGTACCGAAGTTACTGGCGGAGGTGACCAGACCTTTGCCCATGTGATGCTTCCAGATGCGGTTGACGATGACCCGAGCCAGCAAGTTGCCTGCTCCCTTTTCTTCATCGGTAATCCATTCGGCAAAAGCTAACCTTGGCTCGGTCTTGGCAGGGTCTTTGATCCAGTGTTCATCATTGACCTCTGGACGCATCAACACGTCCATAAATCCTGGCTTGGCAGGGTCAAGTTTCACATCGGAGTTGCCGCGAACCAGGTGGTGAATGGTGTAACGGCCATAGGTCGCCCCGTTCTTCTTGGCCTGGTAAATTTCTGTAAGTTCAGGCTTGGGCTCCTTGGCTTTGCTGGCAGCAATGTCGGCCTTGAGCTTCTTCCATTTGGGCTCGTAAGGACCGTACCATTTGGCGACGGCTGCCAAGTCTTCATCGGTCAGTTCAGTTTTGTTAACCAAAGCAAGAGTTTCGTTGCCCAACCCCGGCACGAAGGTGAACTTCATCCGTGGTCTGTTGTTTTTGGTGTCGAGCTTGATGACAAGGTCATTTGCACCTTTCTGGAGGAAGATGTGGCGAACGTCGTCCTGCTTGAAGTTACCATTCTCCCTAGTCAGCACAGATTTGCCATTCAGCCAGGCTTCAGTGTTGCCGATAACTTTCATGGTCAACACAACTGGAAAGGCTCGAGTTGAATCGATCCTGCGGTAGGCGTAACCGTTGTTGGTGTTGATGTCCTTGCCATCTTGCCATTCCACGGCTTTCCAGGTGCCATCAAGTTGGTTGAAATCTGTTTTCTCAATGTCGATGGCCTCTTTGGTGATCAGTTGACGCCAGCCTTGAGCAACAAACGGTGCATCGCGGTTGTTCAGGATATAATAATCCCGCACCTTCTTGGCTTCCTCATCTGTACGGGAATCCTTGAGCAAAATAGATGCAATCCCTTCGGGTAAAGTGGCTCCCCCTTCCAGTTCTTTTGTCGATTTCGGGTAGTCAGACAATGCTCTCAGACGGAACTTACCGATCGTGTGATTGCCGCCAAATTGCTGATCCATGACAATCTTCAGCTTTACAGCTTCATTGGTCGTGATGGGCTTCTCTAACTTGAAAACTGCTACATGATCCTTGCCAGTGCCTCCGGAGATCGCCCAGCCAGACTTGGCATTGGTGTCGAGTGCATTGGCTACCGGGTAGTTGGCCTGATTATAGTCCGCCATGGAATCAGTAAGTTTCGCCGGTTCGCCGTTTACTTCGACCGAGAATGTTCCGAGTACAAAATTTCCATTATTTGCACGCCCAGGACCTTTCGCAGGAAGTCCATCGTCTGCTAACACTTCTAGCATCACTGCAGCGATTTGCGGCACGGGTCCCACGCTGCCTTCCAGGGTGTAGGTAGAAGTCTGCGGATTGGCTCCTGAGAGGCGTGTGATTCCCCCGTTGCCAGTCTGGATGGTTGCATTGCCAGTGGCGGTGGAAGAGTGCATTTCAATAGCATACTGCTTGAGACCGCCTCGCTTGATCTTCGGGATTTCCGCTTCTTCCCAGGCCTTCTGTCCCTTGGAAAGCAGGCTTTCATCAATCTCGTTTGTGAGCCAGGTCTTGTGCCATTGGGCGGCCTGCTTTTTCAGGTCGCCTTCCTCGTAAGTCTTCAAAGCATCAACTACTGGTTGGTGCTTGCGGTCAAATTCCGCTTTTGCCGCCTTGTAGATCTCAGGCTTGAAATCCGTCCCGACGGTTTGGAACCCGGTTTTGCCGAAGGCCGAAATCATGCTGTAGTAGTCATCTGAACTGACGGGATCAAACTTATGGTCATGGCAACGGGCACAGGCCACGGACATTCCCAGCATGGCGGTTCCAACTGTGGCAATCAGGTCATCCAGTTGCTCGTAGCGACTTCTTTCCCTCTCCTTTGCGGTCTGTTGGGAAGTAAAAGGTCCCGCCGCAATAAAGCCAGTCGCCGCAAGATGGTCGTAGCTCTGATCATCGATCAAATCACCGGCCAACTGCATGCGAACAAATTCGTCATAGGGGATATCTTTATTCAGGGCCTTGATGACAAAATCGCGATAATGAAAAGCACCTTTACGGTCCTTGTCGAAAGCATAGCCATTGCTCTCTGCAAAACGAGCAAGGTCGAGCCAGTGACGTGCCCAACGTTCGCCAAAATGCTGGCTTCCCAAAGTCTTTTCCACCAGCTTGCTCCAAGCCTTTGGATCCTTGTCATTCACAAAAGCCTCCACCTCAGCCTTGGTAGGTGCCAAACCTGTCAGCCCCATGTACAACCGACGGATCAAAGTCGCCCGGGAAGCTTCAGGTGCAGGTGGGATTTTTTTGGCTTCCAGCTTGTTGAGCACAAATTGGTCGATGGGGTTAGCACTCCAGGACTGATCCTGTACCGCGGGTGGAGTCAGCTCTCCTAACGGTTTAAATGACCAGAAGGTCCGGCCCGCCGCAATATCGATGGTCTCTTCATGGGCTTTGGGCGGTTTACCAGTGCGTGGATCGGTAAGGCCGTCCTTGATCCAGGTCTCAAAGTTTGCGATTTGCTGATCAGTCAGCTTCGCCTTCTTGGGCGGCATCTGCATGTCGATGATCTCGTGGCGGATCACTTGCATGAGTAAGCTCTTTTCCGGTTGGCCCGGAATCACCGCGGGACCACTTTCACCACCCCGCAAAAGGCCCTCCCGCAGGTCGATGTAGAAGTCGCCCTTGAGCTTGCCCGCCTCGGCAGCTTTCTTCGAATGGCAGCTATAACATTTTTCAGCAAGAACCGGACGAATCTTGGTTTCAAAGAAGTTCAGCTTTTCATCCGCCCTACCCGCTACGGCAAGGCACAAAAAGATTACGGAAAGTTTCAGGTTATTCATTTTTCGAGTGTGTCGACCTAGAATAGTCGATGTAAAGAAGTTCTGTCCAAAATGAATCATAAAGTTTACACGACCTAAAGGAGTTTTTGGGGATCTAAATTGTGAAGTAAAATTCTGACTATCGACTGCGTTTCACTTTTTCAATTTCAGGGCGGAATGCTTTTTCCAATTTAGAACCTTATTCAGCGAATGCTGTCATAAAAAACAAGGATTTAGGCCTTT
>CAYSOI010000462.1:0-3738 GCA_964432425.1 uncultured Opitutales bacterium
GGTAGGTGCAAAGGAAGTGTAAAGCCCATGCATATTCTGAAACAACTTACCCTGGCGGCTTGCCGTAATCGCTTTGGTAAAAATCTCGAATCTCCCGTCCTTCTGCAGAAGCTGAAACAAGTCATCTGTAGTTGGGGACAGCACACCATCGATCAGGTAGATAATTCCATTGGAGCAAGGAATGACTTTCGGGATGAACTGAGTATCACCGATTTTTCCATTCTTGTAATCAATGTTGAGAAATTGCCCGGTGAGCATTCTCAACAATGAGTAATTTTCTAAACCAAAGGGTGGCTCAGAGGTAGAAAGCACATGATATTTAAAGACCTCTTCCAGGCGATCATCATTGCGAGGGTCGAGAAGAGTACTTATCGCCCCGTCTGGCAACTTGGAGAAAGCTTCATCTGTAGGTGCAAATACGGTGTAACGAATGGAAGTATTTTCGGAGAGAAGAGACCCGATGTCGGATTTCTCCAAGACTTGTAGAAAACTGGAAAGCTGTGGCATCTCCCGGATCGTCCGGCCGATGGTCTTGGATTCAGCTGGGTTCGCAGCCTGTAGTCCGGAAATACCAGAAGCCATAACCACCCAGAGGGTGATTAGGACTTTCCAGCTTTTCAAAAGAGCGGAAAAAGGGCTCTTTTTAGTGAGCAATATATTGAATGCAGGATTCATGATTAATTAAAACGAAGGAGTAGACGTACTCGGTGATTAAATATTTTGAATGAGGAATATACTGGAGGGTCGGTAAGCTCAATTGGCAGAGGCCAAAACCTTATCAAACGCCTTTCTCATGATCCATGCACGAGAGGTATTGCAGTGTTCTGCGGATGCATGCTTCAAAGCCATGGAGATCATTTTAGAAGCCTCTGGGCAACGGGAAGAAGAGCATTGTTGCAGTACATCCATACCTGCTTTCATGTAGAGCTTGGCTGTCATTTCATGGTGACCTGTGTTGAAAAGGGGGACACCCTTGTGGATGGCATTCTCAAGGATATGTTTGGTCTTCGCGGAGGTAGATGCAGCCTTTTTGGTTTCAGGAAGCAACACAGTATCGATGACGTGTATGATTCCGTTGGATGCCTTGATATCTGCTTTCAGAACAGTCGATTGGTTGATCTTAAGGCTGTCCCCTGCCTTGGAGATTTGGATTTCCTGACCATTTACAGTTTTTGCAGAATCCAACTTGGCGGCTTTCTTGGCTTTCACTTTATCACCAATTACGTGGTAAGTAAGTATATCTACGAGCATCTTCTTGTTTTCTGGTTTAAGAAGAGTTTCGACTGTGCCTTTGGGAAGTTTGGCAAACGCTTCGTCAGTAGGAGCAAAAACGGTAAAAGGCCCGTCGCTTTTCAGAGTATCAACAAGGTCAGCTGCCTGCACTGCGGCAACAAGTGTTTTGAAACTTCCGGCTTCAACCGCGATGTCGACAATGTCCTTTTTCGGAGCTGCAGTGGCAACTGCACCTAAGGCGAGAAAGGAGATGAATGATAGTATTTTTTTGTTCATGGTATTTAGGTTTATTTTGAGTTGATTATTCATTTGCCGATTGGCTGCTTAGGTATTCGCCCATGAACTTTTTATGGATTCAGAAAAATGTATCTTTTTTGAATCCTACATATTCAACCTACTCCATATCCCTTTCTCTCAAAGGCCTGAGAAAGGATTCAAGAAAGAGATTATTTTTTAGATAAATCTCAAAACTCACCCAACTATATCCAAATTCTGTATCGAACTTGGCGACTTGAGAATCGTTTGCAGACAGAGTTTAGAGTGTTCGGTTGATCAGCAGTTAAAAGACTGCATCAAACTGCCAATTTGAAACATTCTGGTGAGGTCCGGTGCACATTAATCTGATTGCAACCATTGAACTGAAGAAATCCCTCCAACTCCTTGCTAAGGGCAATCCGGAAGGCATCCAACTTTTTCAAAGACGGTTCCAGGGCAAGGTGGAGGATGTTCATCACTGAATCTTTCCTGTCGGCTTTACAGTCCATTCGTGCGACCAGTTTCCCGTCCCACAGGATCGGCAGACTGAAGTAGCCGAAGCAACGCTTGGCGGCGGGAACGTAGCATTCAATTTGATAATCAAAACCAAACAACGCCTGCATCCGCTTGCGTTGGATGACCAGGTTGTCGAACGGGGATAAGATTTTCAATTTACTGCGGGAATAGGGTTTCCCCAAGAGTTCCAGTGAAGAAGGTAGGGCATGATATTCTTCGTCTCCCACTTGGATTTGCAGCAGTTCTCCGCTCAAAACCATTTCCTCCATGACCTGGACAACCTGCTGCTTTATTCCGCGACGCAAGTAGGTGATTTCTGCAGGCTTTCCCAATCCATTTGCCTGCAAAAAACTGATCACCAAATAACGGGCGTACTCCTCCTTTGTGGGAGTGGAAGTATCCGTCCCCTCTGGCAAAACCCGTTCCGTCAAGTCATAGAGCTTCTGGAAGTTGACCCGACCAGAACACATCAAGTCTCCTTGCATAAACAAGTTCTCAAGGGCTCGTTTGGCGGGCTTGGTTTTCCATTCACCAGTCCCCATTCCCTTCTGGTCAAAATCCCTCGCCAGCAACGGCCCTTCCTCGGCAATCTTCTTCAGCACCCACTCTTCCATCTTTGGGTCCCGATCAAACCAATGCTCCTGCTCACCGGAAGCCAATGCATGCTTGCGGGGCAAGGTGTACCGGAAATCCCGCATCGGAAGATAAGCGGCAGCATGTGACCAGTATTCAAAGACGCGTTTCTCCTGGACCAACTGGTCGAGCTGAGAAGAAGAGTAGCGGGAATTTCGATTCCAGAGCGTATGATGATGGGCACGTTGGACCACAGAAAGGGTATCGATCTGAATATACCCCAAATGTTCAATTGCTGACAATGTCGCCTCCCCGACCCTCCCGGAAGCCTTTCCCGGCGGCAACCGCTGGGAATGCAGGACGAGTTTCCGGGCTTCAGGGATGGAAAGGGATTCAGCCATTAGGGAGAAACCGGAACCACAACCTACGCATCCCGGCCATGTGGGGCATCCAAGTCCAAAATCGGACCCACGGGAACAATCATGGTCGGGTTGATATCATCATGAGTCACATAGTAGTGCCGTTTGATGTGATCAAAGTTCACCGTCTCAGCGATGCCAGGAAGTTGGTACAACTCTCTGAGAAAACCGGACAAATTGGGATAATCATGGATGCGTTTGAGATTGCATTTGAAATGCCCGACATAGACCGCATCAAAGCGGACCAATGTGCAGAACAAACGCCAGTCGGTTTCCACAATCTCGTCACCCAACAAATAGCGATTATTGCCAAGACGGAACTCCAACACCTCCAATGCATCAAAGAGGGTATTCACCGCTTTTTCGTAGGCATTTTGAGTCGTAGCAAATCCTGCCTGATAGACGCCATTGTTCACCTTATCATGAATAAAATCACTCAGCTCCTTTTGGACTTCAGCCAGGGATTCGGGAAAGAGATCCAGAGCATCAGGACCGGCAAAACTCTTTTGAAAGATCGGGCAGATATCGTCCTCCGAATTATTCACGATCACCTTCTTCTCCTTGTCCCAGAGAACCGGAACAGTCACCCGCCCGGGGAAGGTTGGATTGGTGGCAAAGTACGCTTCACTTAGATACGAAAAACCATTCACAGGATCCGGGCCAAATCCCTCCCCTTCTCCAAATCGCCAACCCTTATGATCTCGGATCGGATCCACCACGGATGCACTGATGACCTCTTCCA
>CAYSOI010000463.1:0-3731 GCA_964432425.1 uncultured Opitutales bacterium
GTTTTTACAATGCACCGCTTCTACCAATCTATACTTCCCGGAGCCTTCCTGGCCTTAACTTTGTCTCTATTGGCCGCACCTGCTGTCGAGCTGAATCTTGAGGATTCACCCCCGGATCGAAGCAATTCACAGAGGCTCACCAGTTATGCAGACGTGCTGGCGAAGGTTACCCCTGCTGTGGTTGGTGTTTATACCAGTCAACTTATTACCCGGAGAGAGCGTTCTTCCAGTGGCAATCCATTTGAGGATTTCCTTCGTGAATATTACGGTTTTGGTAATGGTCGTGATCCTAAGGAGAGTCAGGAAATGGTTCCTTCTGGAGTGGGGTCGGGTGTGATCGTGAGTAAGCAAGGGTATGTCTTGACGAACAATCATGTTGTGACTCAGCAGGGAGCTGTTGTGGATAAAGTGGTGGTGAAGCTAACCGATGGCAGGGAGTTTGATGCGGAAGTTGTCGGCACGGATGCTGCCACCGATATCGCGGTTTTAAAGGTTGAAGGGGATAAGCTGCCTGTGGCAACTCTTGCCAACAGTGAAAATTTGCTTGTAGGAGATGTGGTTTTTGCAATCGGTAATCCTTTGGGAGTTGGGCTTACGGTGACGATGGGAATAGTTTCCGCTACGGAACGTACCAATCTGGGGCTTCTGGGTATGGGTGGCTATGAGAACTTTATCCAGACGGACGCCTCTATCAATGTTGGTAATTCCGGTGGAGCACTGGTCGATGCGGAGGGGCGTCTTGTTGGGATCAATACTGCCATCATGTCGAGGTCTGGGGGGAACATCGGACTTGGGTTTGCTATTCCTATGAATCTGGCCCGGAATGTGATGATCTCCCTTGTCGAAAAGGGCGTAGTCGAACGAGGTGCGATTGGCGTGCTACTGGAATCCATGAGTCAGGATAAAGCCGAATCTTTGGGATGGTTTAAGCCCAAAGGTGCATTGGTTAGGACGGTTGTTCCCGGTAAGGCTGGAGACAAAGCTGGTTTGAAAAATGGAGACATAATCCTGAAGGTGAATGGCCGGGAGATCGATAACTTTGCTCAACTCAGGCTGATTATTTCTCAGAAACGTCCTGGCACAAAGGTGAAATTGGCCGTACTGCGTGGCAAGAAGGAAATGGGGGTGAATGTGACTCTCGGAAGTCTGGGAAGTGTAACGGCCAAAGCAGACAATCCCGAGGATTGGCCGATCCCTGGCCTGGATCTGGAAACCCTCACACCTGAGTTTAGGAAAGAGTATTCTATCCCTGGCGAGCTACAGGGAGTTGTTGTGAGCTCAATCCACAAAGACTACGACTATGAAGGGCAAATTGTATCAGGGACTGTCATTTGTGAGATCAATGGTTCCCCCTCCACTTTAGTGAGCAAAGTCCCCAACCTTCTGCGCCCAGGAGTGAACCGCCTTTATGTCTGGCACAAAAAGGTGGGCTTTCGGTTTATTGCTATTCGTCTGTAATTGATGTCCCGGAAGTTGCTGAAATACTAGTGATTGCGGGAGTTGTTGATTCTTTTAAAATACCTCCTGTATTTGACCCCGAACTAGTGTGGTGGATGGGTTGGGAGCCCACCTTGTTGCTCCTGGCAAGTCTTCCGATCTGACCACCTTTATGTAAATCAAACCTATAGATCCCTCCTTTATCGGTTGAGAGTTCGTCTTCAAAGATTGATTTCCCCTCAGGAGAATGGATCGTTAGGCTGTAGTCACCTTTGGGGGCAAAAATTAATTGAGTGATCCATTTCTCCCAGATTTGAATTTCTTCCTTCGCAGAGAAGAATGCTATAGAATCTGCATTTGGAGCACAGGCAATGGCTGCTTGTGTTGTCACGACAAAGGGTAGTTGCCGGGATCCTTTGTCATCGGCAAGCTGGATGGACTCCACTGCACCAGAAGCCGCTACCGCCAATAGCACCTCACCTTTAGGATCAAATAATAGGCGTATGCTTTCCTTCTGCCGGAGTTTTGTTTTCATCCTGGACCTGGATAGCTTGTCCTCTTCATTCCATTGGAGTTGCTGTAATTCTCCATCCAGGTTTACTGCCATCATCGAATTTCCAGATGGGTGAATGGTAAATGCTTGAACGGAGTGCATCCCTGTATCCATTTTCCTTAAGTTCTGAAGACTTTTTCCGGTCCAAAGCTGGATGTTTCCATTGGTCTGCAGGATGCCGACGACAATGTTTTGAGTATTCTGAGGAACAATGATTTCTGCGGCTTGCACTTTATTATCCAAGGATTGTTTCAACCCTCTGGGAAGACTCAATTGCCATGCTGGGTGAATGTGTCTCAATGCCCAGGTTTTCTCTTCAGGAGAAGCCAATTGTGTCAAGGTTGTCGCATTTAATTCCTGGGCTGTACTCAATTCCCATAACCGCAGATGGTAATCGGAGTCGAGAGTCAGGATAGAACGGGCTTCATAATCAAATGCCATGGTAACGACGCTTTTGCCTTCATGACTCAATTGTCCGAGTACCTTACCAGATTCGGCTTCCCAAACATAAACCACTCCACTCATGGAAATCCCTGCAACATATTTTTTGCCTGGTCCCTTGCTCAAAATAACTTTTTCGAAAGACTCTCCCTGAACGTACAAACTACCCAGTGTTGCGACATTGTCTTCTGTTGAGACCAATCGTAACCGCCCCGTTCTTTCTGCTATGGCCATGCGATTGGTCACGGCATCCCAGTCCAGCCATGTGCAGGCGTGGATTCCAAAAGGAAGAGTTTCCGCTTCTACTCTGTATTTTCTTTCCTGATCCAAGTGAGCATGGGTAAGGGTGATTTCACTACCTGATGGAATCTTGAATTCCAACACTCGACTCAAGCTTGCAGAATACTCCAGCTTCAGGCGGTCTGAAAGATCAGTAGTTTTTCCCAAATCCACATGTACATCCAATTTCATCGGGAAAGTGTCCTTAAATTCGACCTCCAAAGTGTAACGGTCTGGAGGAAGACCAAGAAATTCTCCATAGGCAGCATCTTTTCCCAGCCAATGTTTGAGAGTGTCTCCTCTTTTGTTCACGACCTTCGCTGAGTTTATAAAAGCGCCAGAATCGTTAAAACGTATACCTGTATCCGGTAATTTATGCCAATAATATATCAATTGATAACCCAGGAAGATGGTTGCTCCCAATAACGCCAAAACTATTGTTTTTCGGAAGAAATAGCCCGATGTCCGTTTGCGAATTTCATCGAGCAACAGCTGGGCATTTTGGTGTGCAATATTCCAACGCTCTGAAATGACTGTTCTAAAATCTGACGCAGGTTCAGCTGAAACCTTTTCCTGTGCTTTGTTACACTTATCAATGAAGCTGGTGACTTGCTTTTCCCATTTTCTACAGCTAAGGAATAATCCCAACGGGTTGAAGCTGCCTCGAAGCCGTTCGTTTACAAGGTCCTTGAGTAAGGCAGGAAATTGAGTGCCAAAAGCAAGGACTGCTTCTCGGGATTGGTCTAAATCCATTGCGGAAGGGAACAGGTCGGCCAATTCCTGAAAGGGCTGAACCGCGAGTTCCTTCCATCGATAGAGTTCATCCTGAACACTCTCATAGGGTAAGTCTACAAACTTGAGAGAGGTCTGTTCCAATATCTTACCAGCTTGCTGGTAATCTCCCTTTTGAGCCAGAAGGTGTGCCTCCAGTACCTGTTTTTCGTCTTCTTGAAATTCTTTTTCCAGAGCCTCAATACGATTTTGATAAATCAATTGAAAAAATATTTCCAGATGTCGCTAG
>CAYSOI010000464.1:0-3724 GCA_964432425.1 uncultured Opitutales bacterium
CCGTGCGCCAGGAATCGGTAAAGCCAGCTTTGGCCATCTCCAAAGAGGTGGGATACGCCACCGTTATGGGGTGGCGACCGGATTTGGCCGCTCTTTCGGTCCAGTCAAGGTGGGAGGGTTCGTTGAAATCACCCACCACAAAAACAGGGGCCTCTTTATCGGGGAGGGAATGGATCTGCCTGAGAAGTGTTGAGATGTCCTTGCCCCGCACCTTTTTTGCCGCGTCAATCGCCTCGGCTTCGGTCTTGATGAAGGGAGTATCCCAGTGCTTATGCCACTTTGGACGGATGCTCAAAAGCTGGTAGGGTTGATAAGGGTTGGATGGTAGGTGCAGGTTGAAGACGTAGGCTTCCCGGCCGGTAGGCAGCTTGACCTTGATGCAATCCCTCTTCTCCTCGATAATCTCATAACGCGTTAAGATGACACGGTTCCTAGGGTTCACAGAGCAATTCCAGCCCAGCAACTTGGCCAACTCCTCCCCATTAAGGCCTTGAGGAGAACGTGTTTCCTGAACACCGACAATGTCGGCCCCTGCCTCCCGGATCACCTTGGCGGTTTGGGACAACGGTTGCCCCCGCATCGTGCCTCCGCGATAGATATTGTAAGACATTACGTTAATGCAGGCTTCTTCGGACCGTGCAGCCAAGACAGCCGTCAGTAATGTGAAGCAGAAGAATATCGATCGTTTTGTTTTCATTCTTCTGCTCAAAACTTCATAGGCTGTAGTTTGAATTCCTTGATACTCACACCCTTATTCGGGGCGTACTGGGTCAATGAGATCCGGTTTCGCCCCTCTTTCAATTCGAGTTCAACGGGTTGGGTATCCATCCAGTCGGCTTTGGTGTAGGGTATGTCGACATCCAGGAGGGTTCTTCTGTTGACGCGGAGAAGGATTTGTCTGTCTACGGTAACGGTACAGACATGTGCAGTGAATGCGTACTTGCCAGCCTTAGGCAGATCAAAGGTGTAACTCAGCAACTCCGGGCGAAGGCCCGCGATACCATAGTGTACTTGTATTCCGCCATCTATGCTTTCCATGAATCTTATCTTCTCCGTATTCTTCGGTGATCTGCATGCCGCTACGGGAATGGTGATGGTGCCATCCCCAGCCACTGTAATCTTGCGGAATTTTTCGGGGATTTCCAACTGCTCGATCTGTTCCTTCTTGCTGCTCACATTGGACTCCGCGAGTTCTTCACCCGTGGCCCCGATGTCTTCGATTTTCTGATCTTCAACGATGGCCTGCCGTTTGTAGAAACCTAGCAATCGCCAGAACCCCCCGCTTGACCCGTAGTTACCCGGGGCATCTTCGGCCAGTGCTTTCCCCAACCACTCACACATCAGAACCTGTTTGAATCCCTCCGGATCTTCTTGGGCCTGTGATTCCAACAGGAAGTCCATGGGGGGCATTCCATTGATGTTTTTGCAGAAATAAAAGTGCGGTCCAAGCACGGTGGTCCATCCGTCTGGAGTCCAGTGTGCCATCGCACCATGACCCGGGGAGGGTGCACGACGAGAAGGTATCCCAAATGCATACCCTGATATTTGCCCGACAAAAGCACGGGGGCCACAAATACCGCCTTTAAGAAAGTAATCCTGTATTGGCGACAGGTTTAACTCGGGGCGAACTGGCCTTTTGACTGATCCTGTGTAGGGTACGTCAGTTCGAACGATACGACAGTAACGCCATCTGTATTCCAGCCGAGTGTGATCGGGACGGTAGTTTCGCAGCACCTTTCTTATCCACTCGATATCATCAAGCGTGTAGGAGTCTGGAAAAACAAAGCGATAGTTCCATCCTGTACCGCCCAGTTTGGAAAAGGCGGGATCCAGGACACCGTCGTCGTATGCCTTCAGGTAATTTCGGTAGAACTTCACCAGAGACTCGGCCGCGGGAACGTCGGGATAGACATAGGTCTCGCCCGTATACTGGAGCGATACTGCTAAAGCCCAAACCTGGAAGAAACCTTCGTGGGAACGATTACTGGCTTTCTGGATGGACGTGTAGTTACGCATCGCCTGGCCGTAGTTTCCGCCAGTGGCCCCTCCCAGCGTCATGATCTGCACGACGAGTTTGTCGTCATTAAGGAGCTTATCAATCAATGCCTTTTCCACTTCGCCTTGTTGTGCAAAAGCGGCCAGACGATTGGGGGTGGCATGTGTCAGCAGTGCAAATTTGGCCAAGATAGCCAGCCCATACTCGCCAACCAGAAAGGCTTCAATGTCTTTCATGACAGCTCGGGCCGCCGTCAGGACCTCTGTCTGTCTTTCAACAAAGGCTGGGTTACCCGGATCATATTTCAAAGTGACTTCTTTCACGACCTTGGTCAACGGCTCCTTGATGGTCTTGGTAACAGGTGGGACATTTCTAAGTGCTCCGAGTTGCTCAGTGAATTCAGCCTTAACCTTCTCATTCACCTTGGGTTCCAAGAGCGTAATCTTTTCTCTGATATCAGCTAGCATCTTGCTGTAATGTGCCTCGAATTTCTTCCCTTCGGAACTCAGGCTGATCAGTGCCGGCCTCCTCGCTGCAAAGACGGATGTCGATAGGACCAGGGCCATCATGATCCATACACTCTCGATGATGTGGTGTTTCTTCATTTTTGTGTCTCTATTTTGTGCTTCTTAAACCAGTCTTCCGTTAGATTGTCGCTTATATTGTGTGATGCAATTTCATCATTGGTATGCAGGCAGTCTTTTAATGCCAAATCGAAAAAGGGTTGAGTATTTTGTCGGGGTGAACTTGTAAACGCCTAAAACATCTGCTCGATCTGGCCCTGGTGTGCCCTTAAGCATTTGGGTAGTGTTCTTTTTTCATCAACTACCTCTACCAGTATGCAGAGTCCTGATAGGTCCGGCCGGTTTTCCTATCATGATAGTAATGGTAACCACCTCCGTTGCTGGCCGAGTAGTAATATTCGACCGTATCCTCTGTCACAACCCAGCCAAGCGGACCGATTGCATTCCCAATAGTTTCAGAGTTAGCGGGTGATCTTTCACTGAATGAATCGAGGATCTCCCCAGGGCGTGCGAAGCGTCTGTCGAGGAACGCATTGAGTTCTGCCTCGGATACAGTGTAGAAGGCGTAGTGATCGAGCAAGTCCCGCCGCAGCGTGATGTCGGTAGCAGTCGGCGGGATCAGGCTCCGTCCCCTCTCCGGCCACCATGTACTACTTCTAGTCGCATGGTGTGTTTCGGTGCCATAGATCCAGAATACGATCAAGGCACACCCCATTAAAATTGAGAGAATGCCGACGCTTACCTTGATAACAAATCTGCGGGACTGTTGGGCGGCTAGATCCGCCTGTTCGTCTATTGGAGATGAAGTACTTCGATCCATTCTAAAAAAAGTTAGTGAACCCAAGACACTCTTGGGATTTTTTCAGGCAAATGGAAAGCTTCCCAGGAAACAGTATACGACGACACAACACCATAGTAGGGACAAGTTTGATGATGAAGAAATTTTTAAAGGCTGCACTGATTGGCATTTGGGTAACGGCAGACATGTCGGCGAAACAGCCGAATGTGATCTTTATGCTGGCCGATGACCTCGGCTATGGCGATTTGGGCAGTTACAATCCCGAAGCAAAAGGTGAAGCACCGAACAACACCCCCATTCGGACGCCGAACCTTGATCAAATGGCGAAGGCCGGTGTCCGCTTTACTGACTTCCATTCCGCCGCCCCGATCTGCTCGCCCTCACGCCGTGCCTTGTTGACCGCCC
>CAYSOI010000465.1:0-3721 GCA_964432425.1 uncultured Opitutales bacterium
CGAAGTCACCATCAAAACTTCTCCAGACAGAGTGTACGTGGTTGGCGTCGTTCTGGGTGCTGTCGTACTCGAAGAGCCAGTCCTTGGTCTGGATGCGGTAATAGTGACCTTTTCCTGGCTCAAGGCTTCCGGCCCAGGCAAAGTAGAGGGATTCGGTGTCGAGGATGGGAGTATTGCGGTCAATTTGCTCCACGATTTCGATGCGATGCTTGCTGGTGTAGGCGTTGATGATCTTTTTGACCAGGTCCTGCTGGCGGCCATTGAGATCCTTCCATTGAACACCTTGCGGAGGGAAGAAGGTTTTGCGATCCACTGTGACGTCCCATTTGGTGAGGATGTCTTTGGGTGCTTCCGCTGCGATGATGCCGGATTGCTTTTGCTTGTTGTTGAGGGATTTGGCGAGAGCACGGGCCAGGTCTTCTTCTTCAGCGAGAACTTTGAGACCTTTGAATTCGCCTTCTTTGACTTCTGCTGGATTGGTGGCGAAGAAGGAAGGAGTGACGGAGAAAACGCGACCATTTACCAAGGTGAAGGAAACGGAAAGGTGGTGACCTTCATAACGCCAGCCCCAGGTTCCGGTAGCGGATGGTTCGCCAAAGATGCAAACGTAGTAGAGGTCCGGTTGGCGAATGGCCCGGCCGTTTTCCAGTTCGAAAAGAATGGCTTCGAGGGTACGGATCGTGCTGGCTTGAAGATAACCTTTGTGACTGAGGGAAGATGCAAGGAGGGCATGAGCCAGAATGCGTTGATGAACGGTCATTTCCTTGATTGAATAACCGTAGCGTTTGCCGTCTGGCTTGATGAACATGTCGGGCAGGAAGTTCCATACTTCGCGGCGTTCGCTGTCGAAGGGGAAAAGAGCTTTGGACTTGGCTTCGCAGTCGAGGGACTTGACGAAGTTTTGGGCAGCCACGAGCATTTCGGATGCGGGATCGTGGGCCTGAAGTTGGGCTGAATTCATCAGCACCAGCGTGAGAAGGATTCCTGTTAGGGATCGGAGGGTGGATTTCATATTGGGTGGTTTTCTTCGATTTGAATGAAAATTCACAAGTTAATGGAAGGGAATCCAAACTTTGGGAGCGGGAATGTAAGACTTTTAAAATTTAAGGGTCAACTTACCATTACCGGGCTGGATGGATTTGAGGGTTTTCATTTCTGCCTCATCAGGGTTTCCGGCAAGGATGGTGTAGGTGGACTTTGCGTCAAAAATCTTGGGCCGGAAGGAGTTTCCATGAACTCGGCGGGTGTAGATGGTTTGTCCAGTGGATTCATTGATCACTTGAACGACGGGATTCTTCGTGCCCTGAAAATGGAGTGTGGGCAAATGAGCGACGGCTTTGCGGCCATATTGGTCATCGATGCTTACGGTAAGTGGCCAGCCAGGGAATTGGTCTTCCGGTTTTGGTTTTTGGGCATCAAATTGCAGCTTCCAGCATTCCATGGTGTAGGACTGTTTGGCGGGATCACAACGAAGGATACCGTAGCCGGAGGACTTGTCGTGCAGGGTGTTCTCGATTCCGGGACGATTCATGTCTGCGGGATTGCCGATGGCGTGAACCGTGACCTTGTTGCCGAGACCTTCGACGTAGTCTCCGGTATTGGGAAGGTTTCTTGCCGGGCGGTTCTTGACCGGGCGACCTTCTTCATCCGGTTTCCAGGACCGGGGGTATCCTGCTGCAATACTGGGGACACAAAAGCTGAAGCCTGCGTCCCGATGCTGATCAATGCCATGGTGAACAATGGAGGGAAGGTGTTGGTCGCCAGCGTAGTGAAAGGCATAGGCTTTGCGAAGAGCATCCACGGCTTTGCGCCTTCCAGTCTGCGGCCAGCCATTGGAGTCGAGATCGGCGATCAGGAATTGTTTGTTGCCACCGTGATAGTTGGCGAGATTGCAGAAAATGGTTTGGGATAGGACCACTTTGAGGTCGGCACCTTTCCAATCCTTACCCCATTCTTCGAGGAAGTGGAGTTGGCGTTTTCCAAGGAGCTGAAGGCCGGGTTTATCCAAGGCGGCAATGTCGATATTCGGGTCTCTCACATGATCGGACCGCCCTGGCCAGGTATTCACTTTTCCCTTTGGGCCATCTTTGAATTTGCGGTCTTCAATGATGGCAAAGCTGACACGTCCGTAGAGCATATCTCCGTAGCAGACGCCAATGCCTTGTTTCACCGGAGTGGGATCAAACGGGTCGGGATGGTGACTGTTTTGGGTCCGTTGCACGGCATTCACAAAGTCGGCATGCATACGGTAACCGCCTTTGTCGTGGTCCTTCATGTCTGCCTGAGGTTCGCCAGCGGCTCCCCAGATGTTACCTTGGTAGACATCATGATCATCCGGCAGACATAGCGACGGGCGATTTCGCATCAGGTCGCGAAATGCCCAACCATGCATCATCCATTTGCGAAGGTAGTTCACGATGGCGATGTCCACGGGCTCACGATGGATACCGTACCCTCCAACTCCCTCATAGATCTGGTCACCGGAAAAGAAGAGAACATCTGGATCATGAATTCCGACATTCCGCACCAGAGTTCGATTCGGGAATGCAGGATCGGTATGTCCTGTAAAACCAGCCACAACCAGCGGTCGACCTTTGGGCTCCTTGCGAATGACTCCTTCAAAATACTCAAACGTCGCATCTCCATTTCGGTGGTCATATTCGTAGGCAATCCGGTAGGGGACATCTTTGGTGGAATTCCAGTTCTCAATGCGGAACGTGGCGGTTCGGGAATGAGGATCAATCAGGGATGCCGCGATGGCTCCGCCTTTCTTCAATTCCAGACGAGCTTCCGGGTTCGCATCTTTGCCAAGAGGCGGGAACTGCGCCGTCAGTTTCAACACATTGCGACTCAGGGAGTATTGTGTAAAAAGAATCGGGCCGAACTTTTGTTCCTTCTTGACCGAGATTCGGTCTCCCTTGCCGGAAAAATGATGAAATTTGAACCGTGCGGAGGTTCCGGTAAATCCTTTGGGCTTTGGTGCGTTTTTGGGTCTACGTCGAGGAGGGGAGAAGTGATTGTTTACCAGAGCAATGTTGCCCGAAAGTTGTCTGGAAGGAATCTTTGGTTGCTCAATGGAAGCCAGGATGGCTCCGGTTTTGGGATTCTGGGCAGAAAGTTTCAATGTGTACTGATCTCTCTCCGGCTGCCCTTCCAGAAGCAGAACCAGATGGTCCAAATGCTCTTCCGGGATCGGAGTTCCTGTGAACGGCCCTGGTTTTCCAATAAACAAATGACCTGTCGTCGTGATGCCCGCACCCATCCCCTTGCCATGAAAGACCCGATGCAGGTAATCCTTAAATTCCGACTGAATTCCAATTCGAAAGCCAGCAGTGCCCCCGGCTTTGCCAGCATCCATAAGCCCCAACTCCAGTTTCAACTCAAACTTCCCGCCACCATCCTGCATCTGAGCAATCAACGATTGCACATTTCGATTTCCACCTGCCCGAACACATTCCAACACCCCATCCTGAATCCGCCAATCCTCCATCGGATTTGCCCAAAACTCTTCGCCGACCCAGATCCGGTTTTGTTCCTTATGCCAAGTACTTTGGAAAGCCCCGGCATGAACAAAGTTGGCGAATTTCGTCGCTACACCAAGCAGCACGAACGCAGACAGAGATTTTTTTGACAGCAACATATTCTTTAATTGATTTCCCCGCCCCAATTTCCATTCAAATTCAACCATGCCCTTTTACGAATTCACCTGTCAGGATTGCAA
>CAYSOI010000466.1:0-3713 GCA_964432425.1 uncultured Opitutales bacterium
CTGCATTGACCTTGATGGACACATCCCGACATAACCCGTCTGCATAAGGAGCCAGAGAAAGCGGCAGATGCAAACGATACCGCCCGCTTGCCAGCTTTTCCCCGGTGTTCAGAGACAGCACAATTCCCGCTTCTCCTGTGGTCAGGTCTCCCGCAAACACCCGTTTCGATTCCAGACTCTTTTGTAATGCCCCGGACAACTCTCCGGCACCAACTAAAGCCACGCCCCGCTTCGCGTCCGAAGTTTTCAGGAAGAAGGCGAATGAAAAAAGGAATGCCAAAAAGAACGGGGAAACTCGCATGCTGGCATTGCGTACAACTCCATCACCCCAGTCAAGTCTCAACCCTGAAGGAACTACGTAGGAGACCCCGTTGTACTTAAGGGACGGAATCCATACCTCATCAGCGGAAATCTACGTCAAGGTTGATTGGCAATCTTATGGACTGCATTGACGATGGTTTCCTCAATGCTTTCTGCCCACAGGGAGGGGATGCCGTAGTAGACGTTGGAACCCCCGCCTTCGTAGCCACCTTCTTTCAAAACTTTCAAGCTGGGGATGTAGGCCATGACATCATGGGCGTAACCAGCCACCCAGGTCCCCAGGCCGTGGCGTTCATGCTTGAGGCGTTGGGCGTATTCGACTGTGACTTCGCCGCCCAGGGTGATGAATTCAACCTCGTCGAGATGGCAACCCAGCCTCCAAGAGCCGATTGGGTACGGATAGCTGTCGTCAAGGTTGCCTTCCTTCTTGATGCGTTGGAGGAGGTAGCGGGCACGGGCAACTTCGTACGGATTGACGTGCTTGAGCTTTGCCTGAATTTCCTCCTGCGTGGGAAGTGTGGCGAAAGCCAGGGGGATGGTTTGGTAATTAGTGGTCAGCATCGGGGTGATTTCAGGCATGGGTGCGGCGAGGACGTCACTGACCGCCCTAGCCAGGTTTTCACCGTAGGTTTCGGCGAATTTGAGGGTACGGCGGGGCAAAGGATTCTGGTCGCCCCCGCAACCTGCCCAGAACAAGGCGGTGCATCCGGGGTGATCACGTTCCAGGGCGATCTGGGCGAAGCCGGGATAGTCGCCGGACCATTCCTGAAAGCCGGTGGTTGTGGCATGGCAGGCATACCCGAAAAGGACGGCACGGAGGTCTCCTTCCGGTGAACGCACACTGAGGACGGGAACATCGTGATCGACAGGACCAACCAAGGTACCGAGGCGGCGGAGTTCCGGCACTTGGCTGTAGGGTTTGTTGTTGCGGCGGTTGACCGCGAAGGTAGCCCGGCCACTTCCCCATTGGATGCGGGCAGGCTGGAGGGATTTGGCAGCTTCCTGGCTGATTTCAAGGAGATGTTGACGTAGGCGGGTTGCGTAGTTGCGAACTACTTCCTGTTGCCTGGGCGAGAGACGGAAGAGCTGGAGCGGTCCCAGGTTTTCACGGACCACTGGGCCGCTGTGGGTATGCGAAGTGCAGATGGCGATTTGTTCGCGTTCGAGATCTAGTTCCTTCTGGATAAGCTGGCAGACGGAGTCCGAGAATTCACGACCGACGCCAATGAGGTCGAGGGTCAGGATAAGACCACGGTGGCCCAAGGCATCCTGGAGGAGGAGGGCTTTTGCCCAGAGTTCGGTGACTTTGCCGTCCCCTGGTTCCTTTCGGCCTGCGTACCCAGCCATCCAGGTAGGTTCGGTGGGGGTGATGATACGGGTGGCAACCCCGGCTTGCCAAGTTTCCCCGGCTTGGACAATGGGGACAAAGAGCAAGAGGGTGAAGAGGACACGTATCATCCTTAGAATGTGGAAAATTCCAAAGGGATGGGCAAGGCTGTATTGGTGTTTACGGCTGAAGCTGGGGAACCTCGCATTGATGCGGGCGAAGAAACATGGCCAGATCCCGTCCAAAGTCGCAGGCGGAATCCACTTTGAAAAATGGATTCAGTAGTATTGTCAGGCTCGGGTTATACCGATTTGAAAACACAGTCATCCCATGGGATCGTTAGGCACGTAGTGCCGACAGCCGAATAGCCGTGGGTGCAGCAAAGCAAACCCATGGAGCCTAGGCAAAAGATAGGTAAGCAGCGTAGCGGCGACAATTGGGCAAGGAAATCGGCCATTTGGGTGTCGTCACTGCGTGACTACCATTCCTAAGCCGGCAGAGCCGGAACCAAATGTTGGAGTAAGGGAGTATTGGAATACTGGAGTAATGGGATTTGGGCTCGATACACTTGATTCAATACTCCAACCCTCCATCACTCCATCGGAAATATCCTTTCTTTTTTTGACAGCATTTGGTGAATAAGGTTCTAAATCCATCTTCCAGTGGGCTTGCCTCGCATGGCTCGCACCGCCCACGGCTATTGAAATACCGGCACTACGTACCTGTTCCGGAAACTCACTCGGTCTTTTCCGTTTATCAACAGTTATGGATTTCGGTTTCCTATTGCCTGTAATCACAAGGTTTCAAGATGCCCAGACACCCCTTATGGGATGGCTGTGATTTGAAAATTGATTGAGCATTCGGTCAACTCGCGAGTTGCCCCCACCATCTATGGCAATAACAGGCAGGGGCGTTTCGCCGAAACGACCGTCATTAATTATTACACAAATAATGTCTGATTTGGGAATACCAATCTGCGAAAACATTTACCCTTTTCTGATACCGAACAAGCGGACTCACAGGCTCGTCCATCCACTGTGCGTCTTTGAGTGGAGGGGTGAGCTTGCGAGTCCGATAAAGAGTAAACCACAATGCACTCTGGTATTACACACCGTCTTCTCACTTGCCCTGATCCTCCAGTGCCCGCCGGATGTGGAGTTGTAGCAAACGGTAATGCGGGTGTTTGGCCTTCCCAAGCTCCGCATCCAAGACCAAGAGCTGGCGGAAGGCTTCGGTTTGGGCAGCTTGTGGATAGGAAGAACTGGATTGGAGGCCAGAGATGGTAATGAGGCGATCGACATAGGTTCGCTGAAGTCCCTGGCGGATGGAGTTGGGATCCGGGTCGGCTGCAACATCGAGGATGGCGGAAGTGAGATCACCTAGGACTTGCTGAAGGGAATACTGGTTGCCATAGAGTTCAGTGTTCAGGATCCGGTTGACGGTATTGAGGTGCAGGATGTGGAGGAGCGAACTCTTTTGCAGGTCCAGATACTGTTCAATCAATTTAGGGTCTTCTCCAGAGGACTTGAAATCCCAGCCACGACGTTGCGTCTGGAGATGGGCAAAGAGTTTCTCATTCGCCTTGAAAGCATCAGGAGCGTAGGCGTATTTTGCCAGCAACTTCATGGCCTGCTTTTGTTTCTTCAAGGGAACAGGTGTAAGGGGTGGTTCACCACCTTCCTGCCCAACAACAGCCCGGTTAACGTAAACGCCTCCAATGTAGCGGGAAGCGACATTTAGCTGCGATGCATATTGATACATCAAAGTAGAATATTCGTCGCGGACCGTCTGATAGCTTCTCCCTTCTTCAGGTGACTCTTCGAGGAGTTTACCAACCAGGTCTCGCACCAGCTCCATCCGGTCGATGGCGTATTTCAGTGGTTCGCTCGACATATCTCCGATCATGGCTCGGGGATCGATTGCCTTGCCCGTAGATCGCATGTCATCGGAGTCGTTCGCATAGTCGAGACCGGGTTCTGTCGAACGTGCCAGAATTTTATCCAGACGCGTGGTTTCCTCCTTGGGATCATCCAGTGCACGGGAATACCCATATTCGATAGCCCAG
>CAYSOI010000467.1:0-3709 GCA_964432425.1 uncultured Opitutales bacterium
GTTGGGACCAACACGGTAGTCTCCCCAAAGAGATTCGTCGCAATGGTCAAAGTGTGGACCAACCCGCCGCAGCCCTAATCAAGGATCTTGAAGAACGCGGCATGCTTGAGGACACCATGGTCGTCTTTGGTGGAGAATTTGGCCGCACTATCTACAGTCAGGGCAAACTGACTAAGGATAACCATGGTCGCGACCACCATGGCCGTTGCTTCACCACCTGCGTAGTCGGTGGAGGTTTCAAACCCTGCGACTATGGAGAAACGGATGACTACGCCTACAACATCGTCAAGGATCCCGTCCACATCCGCGATCTCAACGCCACCCTCCTCCACAACCTCGGCATCGATCACGAACGTTTCTCCATCAAACACCAGGGCCTTGACCTCAGCCTTACGGGAGTGGAAGAATCCCATGTAGTAAAAGGCATTCTTGCCTGATTCATTCAGCACATACAGCCTTATGGCCTGACCGCACAGTTAAAGAATGAACCTCCAGTTCAGCGTAGAATGCTCAGGATCTGAAGGCAAACAACTGTCAGCCAATTCCTGATACTGTAATCCGATTCCGGCTTGCTCCACCTTGGCAAGCCATTGGTTGTGCAACTCCATCATTGCATCTAAAAATTCAGGAAGACGATCACGATTACAGCCAAATCGCTCCATTGAGAATTGCCCCCTGGATGCTTTCGGGTGCTCATTGTTGCTGATGTTCTTTTGCGGCGAACGAAGCCGAACAGGTTTGGCTTCAGAGGACTGGTGGTTTGCGGTGGATGTCATGGAGTGCTTACCTTCTGTCGTTCAAATTTAGTCTGATCAGACAGGGCACCTCCATTTCTTGTGCCAATCCTGGAAATTCCTTCCAGATCCCTTAAAATAGGACAATGATTTATGAAAACCGCTGTGGAGACCTGATTTCTTTCCTGTAAAATTTACCCCCAACCTCGCTATAGCCTGTAGTTTTTACAGGCACTTCAATGGAGTCCCCCTCCAGTGATGACTAGGCAGAAACACACCACCAGAAATTTGGTTGACTGGGGAATGTGCCTTCAGCTTCAATCCTTCCCTACTTGTTCTAACTCCCTATTGTACCCGGAGATGTTGAGGTCTTCCGGGGCTTATTGGCTCATGTTTTCACATGGCCTTATCAAAGATCCAATTATGTCTAGAAAACGAAAAATCATTATTCTTGAAGATGACCCCATTTTCCTCTTCCGAATCCAACATATGCTGGATGGCCTTCCCTATGAAATCACAACATGCGGCACGGTAAAAGAGTGTGCGACTCAGCTCGAAAACAACAATTTTGACTGTGCCATTTTGGATTATAACTTGCCGGATGGAACCAGCCTGGATATTGTGGAAATGGTCAAGGAAAAGGACATGGCTGCCTTGATTCTTTCGGCTGCGACAGAACAAAAAGTCGTTCGAGATTCATTCAAAAGCGGCTGTTTTGACTTTATCTCCAAAGCCGAGATCAACAATGAAGTGGTTTTAAATGCGATTGATAAGACCCTGTGCCACTCCGATCTGTTGAAGGAACGTAGACTCCATCAGGAAGAGCTGCAAAATTTTGTTCGCACGGTGGCTCACGATCTGAAGACCCCTCTCTCCTCCCTGAACGGGTATCTATTTCTCACCCGAATGGCAATCGATGATAATGAGAAGGAGGAGATGCTGGATTCCCTTTCCAAAGCAGAAAACGCTTCCCAGGACATGGCCAGCCTGATCGATGCCCTCTTGGAATGCACACGCTTAGGCAAAACCTTCACGACAGAACCAGTAGAGCTGAGCGTTGTAATGGACACAGTCAAAAGCCGTGCCAGTAAAATGATCGAGGAAAACAAGGCAACAATTGTGTGCGACCCCGACCCACTGCCGCAAGTCATTGGAGACCGAAATCTATTGACTCAAATTCTACAGAACCTGATCACCAACTCGATCAAGTACCGTTCTGAAGAAGATCCAATTATTTCCATTTCTGCAACGGTCGATCCAGAACATCATGGCAAAGCAGAAATATCCATTAAGGATAACGGCCTCGGAATCGACTCCGCCTACCACGAAAAGATTTTCCATCCGTTGGAACGAGCAGTCGCCACTACGCAGGAAGGATACGGAATTGGCCTGGCTACCTGCAAAAGAATTGCGGAACGGCATGGTGGAGAAATCTGGGTGGAATCCGAATTAGGTAAAGGCAGTACCTTTTACTTCACTATTGAAGTGGAGAGCATTTGAATTTCTGGGGTAATCCCACACCCGAATCAAATATAATAATGGCTAGCAGGGTCGGTTCTCGATTTTCCTAATCCCCTCTTCTTGAGTCTGCTCAGAAAATGGAAATGTAATCTGAAATTGAGTCCCCTGCCCCAATTGTGACTTCACTTCCAAACGGCCGTTATGCTTCTCAATAAACTGCCTGCACAACATCATGCCAAATCCAGTTCCCCGCTCCCCATCTGTCCCAGGCATGGAGATTGAACGTTCACCGTTTAATATCTTTTGAAGCTGATTCTGGTTCATGCCTTTGCCTGTGTCAGATACTGTAATTCTGGCATTCCCTTCAATATAGGACACGCTCAAGGAGACCGTTCCACTTTCTGGAGTATATTTACAGGCATTTGTCAAAAGGTTCTGAAAAACTGAAAAGAGCATATGCTTATCCCCCAGTAAATGCACATTATCCGGGCAATTCACTTCAAATGCATGCGACTTTGGCCGGAAGTGAACTTTTACAAGGTCCAGCACTTCGAAAATGACATCTTTCAGGTGAATTCTGGTGGGTAAAAAGTGACTATCTTTATCCTGAGCCATTGCCCATTGGAGAACACTATTCAACAATTTCACGGAAGATTCCCCGGATTCCTGGACCAATTGCGCCATATTCAAGATCTTATCTGTAGATCCGGAATGAATGCATTCAATCAACACCTCAGATAATCCGACGATTGAAGTTAGAGAGCCCTTGAGATCGTGAGATAATGCATACAACACATGATCTTTCTTCTCGCATAATTGCTGGATCAGTTCTGTGTCTATTTGTAACTTTTTGTGAGCGACCCTGAGCTCAAATTGATCAATGACCTGTCTGGAAAGCATGGACAGTGCAACCAATTGATCCTCAGTCAGTTGACATGGCTTCATGTCAATCACACAAAGCGTCCCCAATCTGGACCCGCAGGGTGCCTTCAACGGTGCCCCAGCATAAAAGCGTAATTGAGGGGAATTGACGACCAGAGGGTTATGCGAAAACCGCTGGTCCTTTGTAGCATCGTTAACTACTAGTATTTCATCTTGCTCAATAGCATGTGAACAAAAGGCAATTTCTCTGGGTACCTCCCCCCCCGGTATTCCATAGTGGGCTTTGGACCACTGACGATCTGCATCCACAAGGCTGACTAAGGAAATGGGCATACTACATATGTAGGAAGCCAGCTTAGCCAGATCATCGTAAATTCTTTCGGATTCAGAATCGAGAATCTCATATCTCCTCAGTGCTTCCAATCGTTTCTTTTCTTGTTCTGGAATTTCGGTACTGTTTGTATTCATGGTATTCTTGGTGGGTTTATTCATTTAGTGCAACCCAGCTTACACGATCCGTGCCAATTGTTGATACGGTTCAACAATCCCTTTCAACATAAGGGATTAAAGCATAGAGAGTGAATGGACTACCAGCTAAAGCAGGTAGCTTCAAGCTTGTCGACTGAAAGTCG
>CAYSOI010000468.1:0-1918 GCA_964432425.1 uncultured Opitutales bacterium
TTAAACGTCCCTACTATGTCTAGCTTTCCGGAAGAAGAACTTCATCGCCGTTTTCTGGGTTTGTTCACTGCTCATGAATCGGCCATTCATGCGTATGTCGCTCGGTTGGTTCCGAGGCGTGAGGATGTGTTGGATGTGATGCAGGAGGTGGCCATCGTGCTTTGGAAAAAGTTTGGT
Source organism: uncultured Opitutales bacterium (assembly GCA_964432425.1). GTDB lineage: Bacteria > Verrucomicrobiota > Verrucomicrobiia > Opitutales > JABJCN01 > JAYPDO01. The sequence goes on from CAYSOI010000468.1 coordinate 178, forward strand.
CAGCTTAAGGCGGATCAGGATTTTCGGCGTTGGGCATTTGGGGTGGCGAGGTTTCAGGTGTTGGCGTGGCGAAGGGATTTGGCTCGGGAGAGGGAACGTCTGGTTCTGTCCAGTGATACTTTGGAACTCATGGGCAAGGAAATCGAGAGTTCGTCCGAGCAACTGGATCTGGAGAGGGAAGCGATTCTCCAGCATTGTTTGGGCAAGTTGAAGAGTGACCAGCGTTCCGCGATGGAGGGCATGTATTCCGAGAAAGGGGAGGTGAGTGATCTGGCGGAGAAATTCGGCCGAAGTGTCACTGCGTTTTATCAATGGATCTACCGGATCCGACAAACTTTATCCAAGTGTGCCCAAAAGGTGGCACTGACTACAGAATTACCATGAAATCTGAAGAGGAACTCATTAACCGCTATCTCAATGGGACGGCTTCAGAAGAGGAGGTTGCCGAGTTGGATCAACTCCTCCAAAAGGATGCAGAGATTCGCAAAGAATTTTACCAGCAATCCAATGTCCATGCCGCCTTGCAGGAGGAGTTTGCAACCCGATTGCCGACCAATGAAATTGTCGTTCCCAAGTCCACCTTCCTGAACCGCAACATCTTGCCTTTGGCCGCTTCCTTCATTCTGGGAGTTGGCTTCCTCTTTTACTTTTTGTCCAGCCCCCAACCAGTGGCGACTTTGGTCTCCAATGAAAATGCCGCCTGGGAAAGTGAATTGCCGACTGTTCCCGGTAGTGAGCTGCAGCCTGGCATGATGACTTTGAAGGCGGGTGTCGCGACTTTGCGTTTCAAGTCCGGCGTGGAACTGACCTTGGAAGCTCCTTCTCGGATTGAGTTGGAAACGGCCATGAAGGGGAAGTTGTACGAAGGGAATGCCATTCTGAATGTCCCCGAACTCGCTCAGGGATTTATTCTGGAAACCCCAAATGGTTATGCCGTCGACCACGGCACCTCCTTTTCTGTTTCGATTGAGAAGGACAGTGGGGAAGTGGCTTTTGAAGTGTTGGAGGGGGAGATCTCGCTCCATGCACCAGATGGTCAATCGCTACATCTTCACCAAACTGAAGGAGCTTCCTTTGTCTCTGGAAAGATCGTCAAAGCAGAAGGACCAGTGTCCGAGGGGACACTTTTTCCCATACCAGAATTTTCCCGGATCGAGACTAACGGAAAAACCGCCTCTGCCATACAGTCCAACGAATATGAATTCCTACATCCTGATTTCCTCATGGTCAAAGAGGCTTCGAATGATTGGTACAAATACAACCGGAGGTCCCTCTTTGGGTTTTCTACGGAAGGAATGGATTTGGAAAGTGCCACAGGTGCGAAATTGCGGCTCAATCTTGTGCCCTGCGGATTGGGCTTTGTGGCTCGACTCCCGAAGGTCAATCGGTTCGCGATCTATGGGCTTTCTCAGGATGCAGAGATCAATTGGGAGAAGCGTTTGAAATGGAAACAGGTACGTGATCTGGAAACCGCGACACGTCTTGGGACATTTGAAATTCCTCGCAGTCAGGAACGGGGAACATTTGTTGTGGAAACGCCGGCATTGTTAGACTTTCTCAAATCCCATCTCAACTCTGAAGTCACTTTCCTGATCAAGAGGGAAACAGGAGAGCTCAAGGGCAGTGGTCTCGTCCATGCCTTTGCCAGCGACTCCCATCCGGAAGCTTCCGGACCCAGTCTTGAACTCTCCTACGAGAAGAATGTAACGATTTCACAGAGATGAATGTAAAATTCTACCTG
>CAYSOI010000468.1:2018-3700 GCA_964432425.1 uncultured Opitutales bacterium
TGCATAATAGCCCAGGGAGAAACCCTGGGATTGTGCATTAGATGGGCATTGCGTGCTGAAAGTACGCAGGAACAACCATTCCTCCTTTCCCCGCGTACTTTCAGCACGCAATTTGATACCCTTTTTTTCCCAAGGTTGAAACCTTGGGCTTGTTATCCTACGAACCTTCAGTTCGCCTTCATTGGCTCAATTCTCAGTTGCCTTCTCCATCGTTGTGATTTGGCTATTGGAAGTATGGTAATGAATCGACGTAGTTTTATTGGGCGGGCGGCCGCTGCGAGTACAACCTTTCCCCTGTTTGCCATTGGCCAGCAGGGTGCCTCTGCCAATAGCAAGGTGAACGTGGGGTTCATCGGTTCGGGGGGGTGGATTGCACAGCAGCCCTACAAGCAGGGTTGCAAAGATGAGAACCTGGTAGCGTTCTGCGACGTTGATCGAGAACTCTGTGCGGAGAACATGAAGGCCTGGCGGACGAACCAGCCCTTCTTTGAAGATTTTCGGGTGATGCTGGACAAGATGCACAAGGAGATTGATGCCGTTGTCATCTCCACTCCTGATCACACCCACTTTGCCGCGGCAATGGCAGCAATGGAGCGGGGCATTCACGTGTACGTGCAAAAGCCGTTGGCCCACAATGTTTGGCAGTTGAGGACCCTTTTGAAGGCAAAGAACAAGTACAATGTCGTGACTCAGATGGGGAACCAAGGTCATGCGGGCAACGGCATTCGGGAGTCAGTGGAAGCCTACCGTGCTGGACTGATTGGAGAGGTTAGCGAGGTGTTCGCACGCAACAGTGGACCGAATATGGGAAGCTCGCACTTTGCAAACCCTGCAACAATGCCACCGCCAGAGTCACCGATTCCGGAAGGGCTGAATTGGGATCTGTGGTTGGGACCGATGGCAAAACGGCCATTTTACGATGGATACATCCGCAAGAAATGGAGGTCTTTCTATGATTTTGGATCCGGGATGTTGGGAGATTTTGGTTGTCACACCTTCGATACGCCAGTTTGGGCATTGGATTTGGATGCACCGACAGTCGTGGAATGCGTACAGCGGACAGACTCTTTAAAAGGAGTCATCCCGACCGGCAGCCAGGTGATTTACCACTTTCCAGCCAAGGGAGATCGTGGACCCGTCAAACTTACCTGGTTTGATGGGCCTCAGGATTGGTCAAAGGTTGGCCGAATCGACAAGTTCGAATTGGAGCACGCCGCTTCCTTTGGGCGAGCCTGCTGGATGGTCGGTACGAAAGGTGCCATTGGTTGTGGAACCCATGCTGGTAAACCCACAATCATGCCGGGTGAACTTCGGAAGAACTACAACGAGAACAAGCCTGAGGAATCCATCCCACGAGTGGCTGGTGGCCCATTTCGGGAGTGGTTGAGGGCGATCAAGGGCGAAGGTCCGCAACCCGGTTCCAACTTCGACTACTCGGCGAAACTCACTGAAATCATCTTGCTCGGGGTTCTGGCACAGCGATTCAACACCCGTATCGAATGGGACGCTAAGCAAGGCAAGATCACCAATACCTGTGCCTTCGACTCCTTCATCAAGGAAGAGGTCCGGCCCGGATGGTCGTACGGCGAAAGCCTATAACGGGTTTTCCCTGGGAGTGCGGGTTTGCAACCCGCAATTTTCCGCCCGTAAAAGCCATCCTATAAACGCGGGTTACAAACCCA
>CAYSOI010000469.1:0-2280 GCA_964432425.1 uncultured Opitutales bacterium
CCTGAGCAAGGAACTCGACGAAGAAGTGGCCCGACTCCACCTTGGAAAACTCGGTGCCAAGCTGACCCAACTCACGCAAGAGCAAGCTGACTACATCGGCGTGCCGGTGGAAGGTCCTTACAAACCTGAACACTACCGCTACTAAGCTTCCCTTTGTGCAGGATCAGCATCATCGTTGCATGTGCCCGCAACCGGGTGGTCGGTCGAAAGGGCCGATTGCCCTGGGAGATTCCCGAAGACTGGGAATACTTTCTTGATCAGACCCGGGAAGGTACTCTCCTCTTCGGTAGACATTGTTACGAAGAAATGATGGAACGCACAAATCAGGAAGATCGGCAAGCCGTCGTACTGAGCCGCAATCCCGACTTTCGGCCGGAATTCGGACAACGGGCCTCCAGTATCCCCCAAGCACTGGACATCGCCCGAAGTTATGGCCGCGAAATCTGGATTTGCGGAGGAGAGCAGGTGTATCGTGAAACCTTACCTTTGGCGGATCGCTTACTCTTGACGCAAATTCACGCCGACATCGAAGGCGACACCCATTTCCCGGCCTGGGAAGAGTACTTTCCACACGAGATCAGCCGCCGCGACAGTCAGAACGACCAGTATCGCTACACCTTTCACACTTTTGAATAATGTTCTTAGTTCCTCGTTCTTCGTTCTTTGTTCGGCAGCTGAGTTGGGATAACCACCAATTCATCCTGAACATTGCACTCCCCAAAACGAAGAACCAAGAACGAAGAACCAAGAACGAAGAACCAAGAACCTCCCCAGCATGACTGATCTTCATCCCATTACAGAACGGCTGCTACACAGGTCGGACAAGGAGCAACTTCTCAATCAGAAGGGGCAGGTCATCTGGCTGTATGGGTTGTCAGGTTCAGGGAAATCCACCATTGCCATTCAACTTGAACAACAGCTCCACGAACGGAAAATCCTCTCCAAAGTGCTGGATGGCGACAACATCCGCACCGGTCTGAACAACAACCTCGGCTTTACCGACGAAGACCGCTTGGAAAACATTCGCCGCATTGCTGAAGTTGCCAAGTTACTGGCCCATACAGGCATCGTCACCATCTGCTCCTTCATTACTCCGAAGGATGAACTCCGTGAAATGGCCCGCGAGATCATTGGGGAAGAAGATTTACTGGATGTCTACGTACACGCCAGCTTCGAAACCTGTGAACAACGTGACGTAAAAGGCCTCTACGCCAAAGCCAAGGCTGGGCAAATCAAACAATTTACCGGCAAAGACTCCGGATTCGAAATCCCCGAAAACCCAACCCTTCATATCGATACCGAAAACCAATCCATCCAGGAATCCACCCAAATCGCCCTCGATGCCCTATTACCCCGAATTCAGCTTTAACCCAACATCTACCCGATGAACGACTACACTGTAACTCACCTGCATCACCTCGAATCCGAAGCCATCTATATACTTCGTGAGACTGCTGCACAGTTCGAAAACCCGGCCCTGCTCTTCTCTGGCGGCAAAGACTCCATTGTCATGACCCATCTTGCCGTCAAAGCCTTCTGGCCCGCCAAAATCCCATTCCCGCTGGTACACATTGATACCGGCCATAACTTTGAAGAGACGATTCAGTATCGGGATGAACTGATGGATCGCATTGGAGCTCGCCTGGTGGTCGGCAGTGTGCAGGAGCAGATTGATCAAGGCAAAATCCGTGATGAAGCTGGAGCCCGTGCTACTCGAAATGCACTGCAGATCCCGGTCCTTCTCGATACCATTGAAGAAAACCAATACGACGCGGCTCTTGGTGGAGCTCGTCGCGACGAAGAAAAAGCCCGGGCCAAGGAACGTTTCTTTTCCGCCCGTACCGAGTTTGGCGAATGGGACCCCAAAAACCAACGCCCGGAACTCTGGAACATCTTCAACGGACGCAAGCATCACGGCGAACACTTCCGTGTCTTCCCCCTGAGTAACTGGACAGAGATGGACATCTGGCAATACATCCGCCTCGAAAACATCGAGTTGCCCAACCTCTATTTCTCTCACCAGCGGGAAGTCTTTGAACGCGATGGCACCCTTCTCGCCAAAACTGACTTCATTCAACTCCTTCCTGAAGAAAAGACCGAAACCCGTACGGTTCGCTTCCGCACAATCGGAGATGCGACTTGCACCGGTGCCGTGGAATCCGAGGCCAGTTCCCTCGAAGACATCATCGCCGAAGTCGCCGCCGCCCGTGTCGGTGAACGTGGAGGACGAGCCGACGACAAACGCTCCGAAACCGCAATGGAAGACCGCAAGAAGCAAGG
>CAYSOI010000469.1:2380-3693 GCA_964432425.1 uncultured Opitutales bacterium
AAGAACGAAGAACAAAGAACCAAGAACATTTCATCATGAGCAAAGATATCGGTTATCTCGACATGGACCTCCTGCGGTTTACTACGGCAGGGAGTGTGGATGACGGCAAAAGTACGCTGATCGGCAGACTTCTGTACGACAGTAAATCCGTATTTGAAGACCAGCTTGAGGCGGTCGAACGCAGCAGTCGCAATGCAGGTGACGAAAACGTCAATCTCGCCCTTCTTACAGACGGCCTTCGTGCCGAACGTGAGCAAGGCATCACGATTGATGTGGCCTACCGCTACTTCGCGACTCCTCGCCGTAAGTTCATCATCGCAGACACACCAGGGCACATTCAGTACACCCGCAACATGGTTACTGGGGCGTCCACAGCCAACCTTGCCATCATTCTGGTCGATGCAAGAAACGGGGTAGTGGAGCAAACCTGCCGCCACTCCTTCATCGCCAACTTACTTCGCATTCAGCACATCGTGGTCTGTGTCAACAAAATGGATCTCGTGGATTACTCCGAGGAAGTCTTCGACAAGATCTGTGATGATTTCAAGAAATTCAGCTCCCGAATGAGCAACATCGTGGAAGTGACCTTCATTCCGATTTCGGCCCTACACGGAGACAACGTGGTCGATAAATCGAAGAACATGGATTGGTACCAGGGATCATCTCTTCTTTATCATTTAGAAACTGTGTACATTGGCCCGGATGCGGACCATGTGCATGCCCGTTTTCCTGTCCAATGGGTCACTCGGCCCCATTCCGACAAATGGCATGATTTCCGTGGCTATGCGGGACGTGTCGCCGGTGGGGTTTTCAAGCCTGGTGACGAGATTATGGTCCTACCGTCCGGCTTCAAATCAAGGATCAAGGCGATTTATGGCTCTGACCTCAAAGAAACGAACGAGGCCTTTTCCCCCATGTCGTGTACCATCACTTTGGATGACAACATCGACATCAGCCGGGGAGACCTCATTGCCAAACCCAACAATCCCCCGGTCGCCAGTCAGGACATCGTTGCCATGATCTGCTGGTTTTCTCCAGAGAAGAGTCTTCAGGTACGTGGCAAATACACCATCCGCCACACCACTCGGGACGCTCGGGCCATCATCCAGCAAGTCGATTATAAAGTGGACATCAATACTCTTCACAAAATTGAAGACGATCTGGATCTCAGCCTTAATGAGATCGGCCGGGTTCGCCTACGCACTTCCGCACCTCTCTTCCACGATTCCTACAGCATCAACCGCAACACCGGCAGCTTCATTCTCGTCGATGAAATGACCAACATGACTGTTGCCGCCGGCATGATCATCTAG
>CAYSOI010000470.1:0-3685 GCA_964432425.1 uncultured Opitutales bacterium
CTTCGAAGTAGTACACGGAACCGGCGGGCACGGCGAGGAGAGTGGATTTGGAGCCACGGGATTGTTCTTTTTCTGAGCGGGGATGATCGGACCAGCCTGTGATGATCTCTGGGGTTCCGATTCGGGTAGAGACGAGTTTGGCACGTATGGGTTGACCAGGAGTCAGACCTTTGCGACGGGCTTTTCCAGCTCCTGGCCCATCCAGTAGCTGGACTTCTCCACTGTCAGGATTAATCCATGTGGGCAACCAGCCTCCGGGGTGGACATGTTGACCAGCAAGGGATTGGAAAATTGCTGGAGTGAGCAAAGTCCATTTGATGCCAGTACCGGAGACCATAGGTCCTACTGGAAGTTGCAATGGTGTCGCAGTTTCGGATTTCTGGACCCGGCAAATACGCATTTGTCCGCCCACAGTAATGGAGTTTTGGGAGGGGAACAATTGATCGATACCATCTTTCCCGGACGCTTTCAGCTGCATTCCAGCCAATATGCCCAGCCGAGCTTCTTCCTGCAGCCGCATGTATTCTGCGGAATAGATTTTCCCTTCTGCCACTGTTCCTGTCTCTTCATCCATCCCGATACCCACGGCATTTTCGATGTCGTAAAAAGCCTGGTTTCCCAGGATATGCAGTTTCGGATTCTCTACTTCCTCATTCTGCAAATATGCCTGCCAGCCTTCCCGAGACAACCATGGTCCGGGTTTGTCTTCCTTGGAAGGCGGATGGGCATTGACAACTGGATGAAGCAAAAGTTGCGGTCCTGAATTGCAATCAGAGGCACACACTCCCACATGTGGGAACATGGAGGGAATGGTGCAGGTTTTGCCCAAATCCAGGGGACGTGGGAAATACCACTTACCCTCCTTTACAGGAAAAGGTCCTGCACTGCAAAGGCTGCCAAAGCGTTCACTTCGGTTGCCCTGTTCGCCATTGTGCTTGGTCTGGTGCAGGTGTTCGCCAGGCAGACTCCCCTCTTCGGGGTAAGCTCGGCGAAAGGCGGTATGCAATGCACCGCTGATCACATGCTGCATGGGGACACGGGCACCACGACCGGGGTTGGCTCCCATCATGGGACGGCCATCACGGAAAAAAAGAACATCAAGCGGCTGCAGTAGCAATTGTTTCATTGTCTTTCTTTTTCTTATTCTTATTCTCGTCCGGTTTGTGTTTACTGATCCATGCTGCCACCTGATGCAGGCCGATCAGGCTGCGGATGATGGATGTGCCACTTAAATTCTTACTCTTCAGTTTCTCCACATAAGCGGAGAACAATTTCAGCCAATACCCTTTCTCTTTCTCATCCTTGTCCTTCATGTGCCGTTCCAACGCCCCTGCCAACTCCAGTTGCAGCAGTTGCGGCAACTGTTCCACCAGACCCTGATCCATTGGCTTCTCCTGTGATTCCTCCACATTCAGGTCCACGTATTGAGCCAGCAATTGAATCACCTTGTAGGGATAGCGGTTGGTCAGACGTTCCTCTTTGAGAGCTTCGACCATTTTGTTCAGAATTTGTACCCCGCCTGCATCCCATTGGCTTCCCCATTTCACTGCCTCTCCGCTTCGCTTCAACACCTCAATAGTAACGGCTGCCCTGCCATGGTGATTCTTTGCCAACTGCTCGGCTTGCCTTGCCGCTTCGACGAGACGTTGCAGAGGATCCTTGGCATGTCCAATAGCGATGCCAGCGGAGACTTCCATCCCTGGTCCAGGCAGGATGCAATCATGATAGACCGGATCTTCCTCCAGGTTTTCCTCCCTGCCATGCAAACGCAGGTAGCCCTCCTTCTTGCAGTCAAAAATCTGGTAGTTTTTATTGTGGGTGTAGTTGTAGCCATCCTTCTGACTCCATAGACCAGTCAAAGCATTCATCGCTTCCTGACCGCCACGAAACGCCGCCCTCAGAGCTTCCGCACAGGGCAAGGCTTTGGCGGCTGGTAGCAGAGCGAGAACATCATCTCCACCAGCGTAGATCAACCTTCCGCCAAAGGCTTCCACGATGCGTCCTGCACACTGGTTGGAAAGGTCGAGAGAGCTTCCGAGAACTGCAAGTGATAGGAAGGTGAGATGGGACGGCGTTTTTTATCCAGGGGAAAGTCCGTCTTCTTCTCAAAGAAATCCTTTGCCTCGGGAGACACCAGGTCACTCAGCTTGGGAGCTTTGGCTCCCGAGAGCCATTTACCGATCTCATCCCCGTCGAGAACCAACACCGCGTAGTACGCCTGTCCTTCCGGGATTTCAGACTCCAGCATATCCCGTTCAAAAGGTTTACTCTGGCTGATGGAGTAAGTGTTGCCCATGGCGAAGTCACGGGATTCAAACAGCCCATCATACCGCTTCATCAAATGATGCCGATGCCAGAACCGCTTGATCAACGTGCTTGCTCCAAGACGCTCATTCTTATTAAGCAGATAATTCTCCCCATCATCTCCTCCGGAGAGTGCCTTGGACAGTTCGATTGCTTTCTGTTCGGAGTTGGGCACATCAAGGATTACCTCTTCACGTCCGTTCAGCTGGTCTTTCTCCAGCTCCATGCCGGTTTCCCAACCAGAGACCTCCTGGTTCCAGGCATCAAAATATCCAGTCTGTTTCAAGCCTGCGAGAAGCCAACCTGTGTAGTGGAACATCTCAGCATGTGCCACACCGAGTGTCTTGAGCTGGTCATTCTCTTTATCCATCACCCGACTATCATAGAGTTTGCTATCGATCGACTTCGCCATCTCCTCAATTGTCCGGAGACTGGAAACGCCTTCGAGGTCATTGGCAAAATCAGGCATTTCGCTGCCTACTTTGTCGATAACACCTTGCACACTCTCCGGCCAGGCTGTGACCTGCCACTTGCAGGACAGCATCTGTTTCACCTGCTGATCAAATCGCTTATAGAGCTCACGTATTGACCACTCCCTTTGGAACTCAGCGGCTTTTGAACTTCTCATGAAGCCGTCCTTCACATCCTCTGCCACCTCGGCAAGAGCTGCCTTGAAGGCATCCTCGGCAGCCTTTGCCAACTCCTCGGCACGATCCTGAGGAAGCAGACAAAGGAAGCGGTTGGGCAGGTTCGGTGTAAGCAGGCGGCGTTTGCCTTTGGGGTTATCATACCCAAAGCATTTCCAGAGGTTGCCCTCTTTGCTGGAACTGAAGGGGTCCCAGAACTCCTGCTTCATCAGAAGGTCGATGATCGGTTGGCCACTCAAGTTCGGGAAAAGGAACTGATCCGGTCCCAATTCCCGGATGATCGGCAGCATCGCCTTGCCAGTTAGATAACTGAGCAGGTAACTCCCGCTCCATAGATCCCGGGTATTCCGTGCCTCGGCGATGAATTTCTGCACTGGGCCTACCTGAAAAAGCAGTGTCGCCGGGCGTACCTTTTCTGAATTTTGCTCACAGCAACCCTGGAAGGCTGACGTCACCCACAGATGGCTCCAGATAGTATGGTCCGGCAACCTCGTTTCCGCAGGCATGAATGCCAGCCGTGGATCAAAGTCCGAAGCCCACCATCTCCAGAATCGCCATCTGGCAAAGAACTCCGCCCGAGGATCATCCTCAATCAGGGTGGGCCGGGTCAGATGCCCTCCCTGTTCCGCTTCCTCTGCGGACTTGATGGACACATCAAACTTGTAAGGAGCTTCTGAAGGGTAACCATTCAGGTAGTCGTACCCGAGTCGGTCAGGATGCCCTTATCCCAAAGA
>CAYSOI010000471.1:0-3670 GCA_964432425.1 uncultured Opitutales bacterium
ATTTTCTGGCTGGATTTTTAAAACGCACGTTTCCATTCTGCGGAAACAAAAAACAAAGATCTCTGTAAACAACCCCCAAACCACGTCAACACACACAACATGGAAAACGTCATAATCCTCGGAACCGGTTGCGCCGGACTTACCGCAGCCATTTACACGGCACGTGCTAACCTCAACCCTCTCATTCTGGAGGGCTCCCAACCTGGAGGCCAGCTCACCACGACATCAGAAGTGGAAAACTTCCCCGGCTTCCCTGAAGGTATCGACGGATTTATGATGATGCAGAATGTCCGCGACCAGGCCAAACGCTTTGGTACCCGTTTTGAAAGTGACCTCATTGAAAGCGTAGACCTTTCCGGCGACGTAAAAATTCTCAAATCCAAGGACAAAACCTACGAAACCAAGTCCCTGATCGTCGCAACCGGAGCCTCCCCTCGCCTTCTCGGCATCCCCGGCGAAAAGGAAATGTTTGGCGGCAAAGGGGTCACCACTTGTGCTACCTGCGACGGTGCCTTTTATCGTGACATGGATGTCGTGGTCATTGGTGGTGGTGACTCCGCCTGTGAAGAAGCTCTCTTTCTCACCCGTTTCTGCTCCAAAGTGACTCTGATCCATCGCCGCGACGAACTCCGGGCCTCCAAAATCATGGCTGACCGGACCATCGAACACGAAAAGATCGAGCCCGCATGGAACAGTGTGCCCGAAGAAATTTTGGCCGACGAAGATGGCAAATGCCGTGGAATCCGCATCAAAAACACCCAAACTGGCGAAACCTCCGACATCGCCTGCAAAGGGGTCTTCATTGCCATTGGCCACATTCCTAACACCGCCTTTCTCGGCGAATCTATCCCAACAGACGATCTCGGCTATCTCGTGCCGGAAACCAATTCCCAGGTTCGAACAGAAACTCCTGGAGTTTACGTTGCCGGAGACTGTGCTGACCATGTCTACCGCCAGGCCATCACTGCAGCCGGAATGGGCTGCCAGGCCGCGATAGAAGCCGAACGTTGGTTGGCTGAACAGTAGATTCCAGTGATCAGCCCTATCGGTCAGATCAGACGGATCCGACCGATCATAAAAATTTTCAAAAAAAGCTAAAGTTTTTTTGAAAGGCACCGATCTATACCCGCGTATCTATCTTCTAGCCAATCATTCTATCTATCTTCTTCGATTGACTAATAAAAAGGGTCGCCCATCACTGGCGGCCCTTTTTTATTTCTGCTTCGAAACGGAAAAAAGATGGTCCCGGCCCCGGATGTAGAGCGTTTTTCCGGCCATGGCCGGGGACGCCATGATCGGCTCACCAATGTTGTGCGTCCGCACATATTGCAGGAGGTTCCCAGTCTTCATCTCCAGCACAATGCCATCTTCACCCGGGAGATAGATTCTGCCATCCGCAGCTACTGGCGAGGCACTGAAACCATAACCCTTGTGCGGAATCCTTTGGATGAAATGCTCTTCCCCTGACTTCAAATCGTATGCCCCAAAGATCCCGCCATTGTGGAGGACGTAAACATTCCCCTGATAAATAATTGGAGACGGCATGTAGGGACCTCGACGATTGTGTCGCCAGGCAACAAATTGATTTGTGTGAGCATTTCGATTGAGAGTGATGTTCCCATTTGCTCCATCACGAATGGCAAAGATCGGGCTCTCCGGAGCTCGGCCACTGGAGACGATGGTGATCCCGTTTGAATGTACGGGAGTTGGTGCCGTAATTTTTGAACTTCCGCCCAACCGCCAGAGTTCTTTTCCCGTTTCGAAATCATATCCCATGATAAAGTTGGAACCATTGGTCACGATTTCCGTACGGTCCTTGGCTTCCACAATAGTAGGTGTTCCCCAGGAAGGCAGTTCATTGCGGGGCGTTTTCCAGATTTCCTTGCCAGTGATGGAATCCAGACAAATCAGAAAATCTTCCCCCTGCGTGTCCACCTGGATGATCACTTTTCCATTGTGCAAAATGGGAGAACTGGCTGGCCCCCACTCATAACTTGGTAAATCGTACGCTCCAACATCCAAACGCCCCAAATTCTTCGACCAAAGCTTTTCGCCATCCGTGGAAAATCCAAATACCCCCTGCGAACCAAACCAGGCGATGACCACTTTCCCATCCGTACAGGGAGTGGAGTTGGCGTAGGTGGATTTGATGTGTCGTTTGTCGATCGGCTTTCCAGTGGTTGCCGTTTTCTCCCAGAGGGTTTTGCCAGTATGTCGATCCAGGCACAGAACTTTCCACTCATGAACAGACCGATCCTTGGAGGCATCCCCAGAGCCATAAAGTCCCGGTTTGAAGGAAGCCTGGGCATCCTGACTGATCGCTGTGGTGAGAAACAATTGATCCCCCCAAATGATGGGACTCGAATGAGCCAAACCCGGAATGCGAACTTTGAAACGCAGCCCCTCTCCAGTTACCCCATCAAACTTTTCCGGCAGGTCTACATTCTCCGCCACTCCTGCGGCACGTTCTCCTCGAAAGGACGGCCAGTTGCCACATAAACTGGAAACCAGGCAGAGGCTGATGCAAAAAGCTACTCTCATGACATCGATGCCAGAACAGACCGAGTTCCCTCAAACGGTTTTCTTCCATGCATAGCAATTCGGTTATCCACCAAAGCGACCTCTCCCGCCTTCCACTGCACATCAACCGTGCAGCTCTCGGCCAATTCAGTCGTTTTGTGAATATCTGCAGGATCAATCGGGGCACCATTACCCAAAGTGATAGATTTGGACGGATCATTCCGGGAATCCTTCCAACCGTAAAAGGCAGCAATGAGTTGATTAAAAAAAGTCTTCTGACCGGGAATGGTTTCCAGCACGGCAGGCAAGGTCGGGGTCGTGGCTCTCAAAGAATCGCCATCCAGCCATTCCCAGGAATAACCGAGTTCGGTCATGCGGGATTCCGCTTCCTCCCGACTCTCCACACTAAACGTACTCCGCCAACTTCTCCCCAGTCCGGAACCGGCATCATTTTCTCCAGGCATCACATTGGTGTATCGCAGGCCATGCTCTTCGCAGTTTTTGGCAAAGGTGGGCAATTCGGCACACAGTTTTTTCCAAAGCACTCCGGAATGGCACACCGGAGTCGCTCCCCCGGACTCCGCAGCTTTCTCACAAAAGAAAAAGAGCCAGGTCGGGTAAAATGGAGTTTGGGCCATTTCGTGGTGCAAGGGAATAAAGGTCTCCGGCGGAGCCTCGTTCGCGGTAAACACACGTTCCGTCCGGTTGACCCGCACCGCATTGGACAACGATTTCTCGTAGGGAAAGTTCGGTAATCCAAAGGTCCGCACAAACTGGTCAAAATCTTCCGCCGTATCCATGGCAAGTCCTTTGAAAAGCACCACACCATACTGAGTCGCCAGCTCCAATAGCATGGGCCGCTCGATGTCCGAAGCGACATAATTGACCTCAATGATTAATGGAAAATCTTTTAACTTTGCGTCCATGGTTTCCGGGACTCGACTGTCTTGATTGGCATATTGAATCACAAACTAAGACGAACAATCCAATGTCGCCAAATGGCAAATCACAATTTTTTCAAAAAATCTGTAAAGTTCCGGGGCAAGTATCCGACCTATAGGGTGTATCTATCTTCTAGCCAATTATCTATCTATCTTCTTTGATTGACTTGAAGTGAGGCCGTCCGAAAGGGCGGCCTCTTTTTTTTGGG
>CAYSOI010000472.1:0-3667 GCA_964432425.1 uncultured Opitutales bacterium
GCAGTCTACAAAGGTAAAGAACACATTGATATTGATGAAGTCTCCGATCCCTCCCTGGAGGATGGAGAGGTTTTGGTGAAGGTGGAGGCCTGTGCCGTGTGTGGGACGGATCTTCGGACCTATCGTCATGGCGACAAGAAGATCATTCCGCCGAGAGTTCTGGGGCATGAGTTTTGTGGAACAGTGGTGGAAAGCCGGGGTGGTGATTCGACGACCGTGAATGTGGGAGACCGTGTGGTGATGTATATCGTGCTGCCCTGTGGAGAGTGTTTGTACTGTAAGAAAGGCCGTCAGAATCTTTGTGTGAGCCGCACGACCCTCTCCTATCATCACGATGGGGCCTTTGCTTCATATGTGAAGATTCCGGCCAAGGGTGTGAGCAATGGCCATCTGTTCAAAGTAGAGACGGCCATCTCCAGTGAGCAAATGGCGTTGGCGGAACCACTGGGATGTGTGATCAATGCTCATGGGCGGTTGAACATCAATTTGTACGATACGGTGGCGGTGATTGGAGCGGGTCCGATTGGTGTCATGCATGCGGCGGTGTCCCGACTGCAGGGAGCCCAGAAGGTTTGGATGCTGGATGTCTCAGAAAACCGTTTGGCCCAAGCTGCGAAGTTCGACATCGATGGCACGGTTCAAGTTTCAAAAGATGGCTCTCATATTGAAAAGATGCTGGAGCTGACCGATGGACTTGGCCCCAGCGTTGTGATCGTGGCTTGCAGCAATGCCCAGGCCCAGGCTGATGCTCTGGAAATCGCTGGCAAAGGGGGTCGGGTGGAATTCTTTGGTGGGCTTCCCAAGTCCGCTCCCACGGCGGTCTTGAATACCAACCATCTTCACTACAAAGAGATCGTGGTGACCGGTTCCTACTCCGAAAAGATGTCCGACTTCCAGGCGGCTCAGGCTCTCATTCAGAGTGGTCGTTTTCCTGCCAATCAAATCATCACCCATCATTTGCCCTTGGATCGTCTGACCGAAGCCTTTCCCTTGATGGAGTCCGGCGAAGCTCTCAAGGTGTGTATCGATCCGAATTGATTCTCCACAAACTTGATACCCAATGAATGATCCTGATGTAAGGTGGCAGCAAAGGTTGCAGAATTTCACCAAAGCTTATGGCCTTCTTCATGAAATTCTCAGCCAACACAGCGACATTACTGTCCTCGAACCGATTATCAAAGAGGGGATTGTTCAACGATTTGAATACACCTTCGAATTGGCCTGGAAAACTTTGAAAGACAAGATGCAGGCTGATGGAATTGAGTTACAACTACTTTCTCCCAGGGCGATTCTTAAGCTGGCTTTTCAGAGCAGGTATATTGACCAAATCGAAATTTGGCTGAAGATGGTCAGTGATCGCAACCTGATGGCCCACGCCTACGATTTGGCAACATCGGACAAAGTGTTGCATAGCCTCCAGAATCAATATGCTCCCCTCATTGAAAAACTGCACACGGACCTGACCATTGCTGCCAAAACTCCATGAGCCTTGGACTTACTCAATCTCAAAAACTATTGCTGGATCGGCTCATTCACAGGCGGATACCAGATGCGCAGATTTTTGTGTTTGGTTCCAGGGCAAAAGAGACACAGTCCTCAAGAAGCGACATTGACATTGTTTTAAAAACGAAGGAGTCCGACCGTCATCTTCTGGCAACCCTGATCGATGACATTCAGGAATCTGAACTCCCCTTCCTCTGCGACATTCTCTACCATAGCCAAATCCAGAACCCAAGCCTGCTGGAGCACATCCATCATCATGGGAAGCCCTTACTTTCGGCCTAATCCAACTTTCCTCCTGAGTTCCTTCACCGCCTCACATTTTCTACATGCCTACCCGTCCAAGACATTTTGCCAGCGACAACTACGCCGGAGTTTGCCCCGAAGCCTGGGCTGCTCTGGAAGAAGCCAATCTGAATCACGTAACCAGTTACGGTGAAGATCGCTGGACGACTCAGGCGTCGGATCTTCTGCGGGAGACTTTTGAAATGGAGTGCGAGGTCTTCTTTGTCTTCAATGGCACAGCGGCCAACTCCCTGGCTCTGGCCTCCACCGGGCAAAGTTATCACAGCATTCTTTGTCACCAGACCGCTCATGTGGAAACCGATGAGTGTGGAGCCCCAGAGTATTTTTCCAACGGGATGAAAGTGCTGCTGGTTCCTGGAGAACAGGGCAAGATTGCCCCTGCTGGCATAGAGGACATGGTTCGCAAACGTACGGATGTGCATTACCCGAAGCCACGGGCCGTCAGTGTTACGCAATCGACGGAGCTGGGCACGGTGTATGGAATTGACGAACTCAAAGGCATTTGGGCCAAGACGAAGCAATTTGACCTGAAGCTGCACATGGATGGAGCCCGGTTTGCCAATGCCGTGGCTTCGCTGGGTTGCAAACCCCGGGAAATCACCTGGGAAGTCGGCGTCGATGTGTTGTGTTTTGGAGGAACCAAGAACGGCACGGCGGTCGGCGATGCCGTCGTCTTTTTCAATCGCGACCTGGCACAGGAATTTGATTACCGCTGCAAACAATCCGGGCAACTGGCCTCCAAAATGCGGTATCTTTCCGCCCCCTGGGTCGGGCTCCTGAAGAATGACGTCTGGCTGAAACATGCAGGGCATGCCAACGCCATGGCCACGCTGCTCTACGACGAGTTGGCTCAAATCGAAGAGTTGAAAATGCTCTTCCCCAGCCAGGCCAACGCCGTCTTTGTCGAGATGCCCCAATGGCTGATCTTCGCCCTCCGCGAAGCAGGCTGGAAATTCTACACCTTCATCGGCGAAGGCGGCTGCCGCCTCATGTGTGCCTGGGATACCACCGAGTCCGATGTCCGGGACTTTGTGGCCGATATCAAGCGTCTGTTAGTGGAAGCTCCTCAGGATTTGGATCTCGGAGATGTGGATCACCGGAAATTGTAGCTTGCAGGACGAATCTCAACATTGACTTGTCCATCTGTGCATGCAACTGTGTATGCATGGCGACGAAAACTATTTCAGTAAATTTAGAAGCTTACGACAAGTTAGTAGAGGCCCGTTCCACAGAGAAAGAATCATTTTCCAAGGTGATCTGCCGGGCAGAATGGCCACCTCCTCGAGGAACTGCTGGAGACTTGCTTCAGAGCATGAACAATAAAACAACGGCTGATATTGATTTTCTTGAAGATATGAAGAAAAACCCACTTCCCTATAATGATCCATGGGATCGACAGTAATGGAAGAGGTACTTATCGACACCACTTTTCTCATCGATCTACAAAAATCCACGAGAAATGAAAGAAACCAGCAAGTGAAGAACTGGTTGAAGGAAAATACTAATACAGTGCTCCTGATTCCCTCAATAGTATTGGGAGAATTTGCCGCTGGGTTTGAGAATAATGATTCAGACGAAATCGCCCGGCTTTATCGAAATCATAAAGTAATTCCAATCGGGGTGAAAGAAGCACTGACCTACTCAGAACTCTATAGGGGCTTAAAGAACGACGGAAATCTTATCGGTGCAAATGACCTTTGGATCGCATCATGTGCATTGGCCAACAACATTCCTTTGCTAACAAGAAACCTGGTTCATTTTGAACGGGTAACAGAATTGCAACTCATCAGCTATTGACCGATTTTGCTGCATGGCTTTATCTGCAGGCATGCTACTCTCCCCTGCACACACACGGCAACTC